>JAGLZJ010000070.1 GCA_023131555.1 Candidatus Bathyarchaeota archaeon
CTTTTTCACCAAGTATCCCCTCAGCTGAGGGGTTAATGGGTACAATACTGAAGCCTACCCTCTGCAGGTACTCTGCTACTTGGTAACTCGCCTTGTCAGGGTTTTTTGAGAGTCCAACGACTGCAACGGTTCTGAAATTAGTAAGAATATCCTTGATGCGCGTCTGGCTGTTCATCTCACAGTTTCCGTCAGGGAGCTGTCTGTGCGAGAGCTTTTACCGGCTCTGGCTTCTTCTCTTCGCGTCTGACTATCTGTCTAGCTGCAATGATACCTGATACCGATGCTTGGATGAGTCCTCGGGTCAATCCGGCTCCGTCTCCGATGGTGAACAGGTTCTGAATCGGTGTCTCTAGGCATTCGTTTAGGGCAAGCTTGGATGAGTAGAACTTCACCTCAACTCCGTAGAGAAGTGTGTCGCTTGCTGCTAGTCCTGGGGCGATTTTATCCAAAGCTTCCAGCATCTCTCTGATGTCCATCAAGTACCTGTATGGTAAGACGAAACTCAAGTCCCCTGGTGTGGCGCTTTTCAGCGTCGGTTCAACGTTGCTGCGGCTTATCCTTTCCGACGTTGAACGTCGCCCAGCCTCCAGATCACCGAGTCGTTGTACGATAACTCCTCCACTCAGCAAGTTGGTTAGCCTTGCGATATATTTGCCATATGCGTTGGGCTCTTTGAAGGGTTCTGTAAATGAAGTGCTGACTAGGACTGCAAAGTTAGTGTTCGCAGTCTTGCGTTCCGCGTAGCTCTGACCATTAACCGTTAGTATTCCGTCGTAAGACTCAGTGATGACCTCTCCGTATGGGGCTACACAGAACGTTCTAACGCAGTCATCAAAGGATTTTGAGTAGTAGATGAGTTTTGGTTCGTAGAGGACTCTGGTCAACTCCTCAAGAATCGGTGCCTTTACCTCAACGCGGATTCCGACGTCAACAGGGTTGTTCAGAGTCTTGAGACCGAGAGCTTGTGCTTCACACTTAAGCCATTCAGCTCCACTCCGACCTGGAGAGACAATCACGTATCGAGCGGAAATTTTCTTACCATCAACGGTCTCAACACCCCTGATTCGGGAATCCTTGACAGCAAGCCCCTTTACCTCCGTCTCTGTCCTTACCTCCACTTTACCATTCAGGAACCGGCGCATTCTACGAAGCGTCTCTGCGCATTTCTCAGTTCCCATGTGACGAACCTGCTGTCTCACGAGCTTCAAACCCGCAAAAGAAGCTTTTCTCTCGATCTCCTCGATCTGATCTAGGTCAGTTCCATAAAGATTGTTTGGAGCACCGAACTTAGCGTAAGCCTGGTCAACATAATCTATCAGTTGAACAAGATCCTGCTTGCTCACATACTTCCCCAGCCATCCTCCCACCTCTGTAGACAACGTCAATTTGCCATCGCTGAAGGCTCCAGCACCCCCCCAACCGTGAAGGACATTACAGGGGTCACAGTTTAAGCATCCAAGCCCTCTACTTGCCGGACATTTACGTTTGTTGATGTCTGCACCTTTATCCAACATCAAGATATTCAGAGACGTTTTCTCAGCGAGTTCCAAAGCAGAAAAAATACCGGCAGGACCCGCGCCCACGATCACTACGTCATAAGCCTGAGGCATCTCCGGAAACCCTCCAGACAAGAGCCGAAGTACCATATATCTCTAACGTATGCGTCGATTCCACTAAGACTATGATTCAGACCATCCGCTAATAATAGCGTGTAGGTCCATTAGTTCCAGGCTTTCGCATCGTCTCGCTTACCACTAGTCTTTGATTGCTTCGAGGAGGCTCATCACGTTCCAGAGTTTGACTCTTGTGTAAGGCGGCATGTTTGGATCTTGAAGGATATCGTCAAGAACGGCGACAGCGTTTGAAGCTCTCACTGCCGGAGTCAATTCTTCGGTTCTCAGGGAGCTTATTGACTCCTTCGCCGCCCTTCTAATGTTGCGGGGAGTTGTGGTATCTTCTGAGACTTGACCTAGCACCATCACTGCTTGTCCGATTCTATCCTCATATTCCTGCATTTTCTTTTTACTGACCATAAGCTGGGACTCCGTTTTCTTTGAGAGCAAGCCTCAAATTGTCCGCGCATAATATTAACGGTTGAGGTTTTAAGCTTGTCTAACAAGTCCAAGGATCTCCAGCAAATGGTTAACGTGTTGAAGCAGGGTGCAACGCTCACAGAACATATCTGTCCTGTATGTTCGTCTCCGATTTTCCGCTTCCAAAACGGTGAATTCTGGTGTGCTAAATGTCAGAAACGGGCTGTTTTCTTGAAAGAAGATGAAACAGTGGAGGATTTGAAGGCGCAGGCGAAGATTGGCAATCTAGAGAATACGGTGTTGGCGAAGATTGAGACAGTAGAGAAAAAGATCATAGAAGAAGAAGACGTTGAAGAACTGCAGAAGCTCAACCTCTTACTAACTACTCTCTTGGACAACCTCCAGAAGATCAGAGAGATGAAGAAGCTGAAATAAGGAATCAACTTGAAGGGATGCTACAGCTGCTTTCCTGATGAAGTCCATGGAACTGTACGCTACCGGCAACCGAGAGCTAATGCAGGCAGAAAGAAGGTTCAGCAGGCAATCCTCTCTGCTCTTTTCAATCTGAATCAGCAGAACTTCACGCTCCCTAACATCGTCACTTCGTCTCGGGGAGACTGCATGGTTCAGTTCGAGATTGGTGTCGCAGATGACACGGTCTTCAGTTTTCTGGACCGTGACGAGGTTAAGCAGCTTCAAGTTCAGATCAGGAAACAGTTATTCGATTGCCTCGACTTCTTCTGCGCCGTGAAATACTACCTAGTCAGCAGAAAGAAACCAACACCCTTGAAATTTGATTACTTCATGTTCCGTTTCGTCTTCACCAAGAAGTTGAGGACTCTATCTCTTTTTCATGAACGTGGTCCTAGACGAGTCTCTACGGAGGAGTTGATAATGTTCCTAACGGAACGAATCAACATGGAGATGAAAGGCAACCGTTTGCAGATGCAGGACGCGCAGTAGTTTAAGCTGAACAGCTGAAGTTCTTTAATCTTCTGCGGAACGAGTCACTCCTCGCTCAGTTAGGTACTCCCGAACCAGCTTCAATATTCGCTCTGATACTGACCGGAAGGAAGCTGCTCCGTTAACCATCATTAATTCATTATCTTTAACCAATTTGTGATAGATTTTCCTCACGTTCTTCAGGTTCTGAAGATTTTCCATTGAGGATCTGAGTCTTCGACCGCCTTTAATGCGCTTGAGACCAATCTCGGGAGAGACATCGATGTACAATGCCAGATCCGGCTCAATGGCGTATTTGTTGATTTCACTTACCCATTCAGTGTCAAGCCCAGCTGCCCCTTGATACGCAATAGACGAATGTAGATAGCGATCACAGATGACGACCACACCCTTCTCTAGAAGGGGGTTGATCTCCTTTTCAAGATGGTCAACTCGGTCAGCTGCGAAGAGCAACGCCACTACCGCATCCGGAATTCCCTCATCGGTTTCAAGAATTCGTGCCCTGATGATTCTCCCATACAGTCCTTCCGTGGGCTCTGTTGTGTAAATTGCATTGAACCCCATCTTCATAAGTGAACTGACGAGTTCGCGGGCGTGAGTTGTTTTCCCGCATCCATCGATGCCTTCGATACAGATCAACACACCAAGAGTTCTGCTCACTTTTACCGCCCCGAATTCGGGCATAACACTGATCGTTTAAATAGGAATTGCGGATTTAAAAGTTGGAGCATTCCTGAATGGCTCGTTGGGGCGAAATCAAAGACCCTGTCTACGGTTACGTTTACCTCTCTGAATCTGAGAAAAACCTTGTGGACTCCTTCCCTATGCAAAGGCTTCACAGACTCCGCCAACTCGCAGGAGCAGAATACGTTTACCCAGGAGCAAACCACACACGTTTCGAACACTCCATCGGCACCATGCACTTGGCTCACAGGCTGACTGACAATCCCAACCTGTCACAACATTTAGACGAGGGCGAGATGGAGATGATCCATTGTGCGGCATTGCTGCATGACGTAGGACACGGTCCGTTCTCCCACGTCTTTGAACATCTGTTGGAGAAATTCCTTAATCAAACCCACGAAGAGATGACTGCCTGGATAATCGAGAAATCTGAATTGAGCGACAAAATTAAGACCGCTGGATACGATCCTAGAAAGATTGCGAAGCTGGCAATTGGCCGGTTGGCTCCAGAAGGTAAGGCATTCATGGATCAGACAATTCAAAGCGCGGTTGACGTGGACAAGTTAGACTTCATCGTCAGAGACACCTACCACACGGGAGCAGAGTACGGGAACGTTGATGTATTCCGCTTAATCCATATGCTAGACGTCTTGGATGAGAATCTCGCGATTGACACTGGAGCGCTCTCCGCTCTTGAATCCTTTATACTCGCCCGCGTGGAGTCTTTCAGAAGTATCTATTTTCATCGAGTAAGTAGAGCCGTTCAGATAATGCTCGCATCCGCTATGGAAGCGGCTAAGGATGAGCTAGGACTCGTGAAGTTCAGCACACCTGAAGAATATTTGGCGCTCAACGACTACACTGTCTGGACCATGCTGAAGCTCAGCGAGAAATCCCGTAAAATTATGGAGAATCTTGAGAGACGCAGACTCCTCAAGTGCGTTTACGACCAAACATTCTACGTGAAGGAAAAGACCATATCAAAACTCTTCAGCGCTGAAGAGATCCGAAACGAAATGAGAGACAAGATCGCTGAGGAAGCAGGGATCGATCCGAAGTCTGTTGTGATCGATGTGCCAACA
>JAGLZJ010000071.1 GCA_023131555.1 Candidatus Bathyarchaeota archaeon
GCAATCTTCTCTCCTGTTTCGGGGGGGGATAGGGCTTCAGCTTCTTTAATCGGGATGCTTTGATTCTTCAACCAGCGAAGCATTTCTCCAGCGTCCTTGAAACCCCTACGTCGACCGAAGGCAGTTGGACATTGGCTTACTGCTTCAATGAAGCCGAAGCCTTTGGTGGTCAATGCAGTTTTGACTGATTCAGTTAGCTCCTTCATGTGGGCGGTTGTCCATCTTGCCACGTATCTTGCTCCAGCGGACACCAGTAGCCTAAAGGCATCTAAGGGAGGTTCGTAGCTTCCATAAGGAGTGGTCGTCGTCCGTGTTCCTAATGGTGTGGTTGCCGCAACCTGCCCGCCAGTCATGCCGTAGATCATGTTGTTCACCATGATTACTGTAATGTCGAGGTTTCTGCGGGCTGCATGAATGAGGTGGCTTAATCCGATTCCGAGAATGTCGCCATCTCCCCCGAAGACGACTACGTTCAAGTCAGGCCGAATCAGTTTAACTCCAGTTGCAACTGGAATACTCCGTCCGTGGGTTGTGTGAATTGAATCTGCCTTAAAGTGAGGGGAAGGAATCCAGGAAGCGCATCCAATTCCGCTGCAGAAGACGAAGTTGCGGAGATTCTTGTGGCCGAGTTCTTCAACTGCTTTCAGAAAAGACGTAGCTACCGTTGTTCCACCACACCCAGCGCAGAATGGGAATGGGATGTCTCGAAGATACTGTTTCCTTTTGGAAGCTGGACTCACAGCTTTTCCACACTCTCCTTAGCAACGAAGCAAAGTTCTTCAGGAGTCACCATTTCGCCACCGCCGATCTTATTCACTGGAACAACTTCTGCAGCGCCATTGACGATTCTCTGCACTTCATAGAAGATCTGCTTCAAGTTCATTTCTGGTACAATAACCACTCTCGCCTTCTCTGCTAAATCATGGATGCACTTTTCGGGAAAAGGCCAAATCGTCTTCAACCGCACGGAGCCGACGTTAATCCCCTGCTTCTCCAACATTTCAACAGCTTCATAGACTGCTCGACTAGTGCAGCCGAAGGAGACAAACCCTACGTCACAGCGTTCCACATTGTAGGTTTCGCAGTCCATTAGTTTTCGAGCTGCATCTTCGATCTTTCTCACCAACCGAGATACAAGAGTGGAGTGCACCTTGGCGTCAGCTGTGAACCGGATTCCCGATTCATTATGCGTTGAACCAGTAACAGCTAGGTTGAAGCCTTCGCCAACTGAAGGCATAGGTGGCACAAGGGCACCTCCGAAAAACTCTTCACCGTCAACAGGAGGAACCCTCTCCCGAATAACAACTTGATCCACTGGAGGTACCGTTATCTGCTCTCTCATATGAGAGGTTATTTCGTCACTCAATAAAATCACAGGAGTGCGGTATTCCTCAGCCAGATTAAAGGCCCGAATCGTCAAGTCGAACATCTCCTGTACAGAATTAGGGGCGAGTACGATTGAAGCGAAATCCCCATGGGTTCCCCATCGAGCCTGCATAACATCTCCTTGACCTGCTTTTGTAGCCTGTCCTGTGCTAGGACCTGCGCGCTGTACATCAACTATGACACAGGGGGTTTCTGTCATGAACGCATATCCAATATTCTCCTGCATCAAGCTGAAACCCGGGCCCGAAGTCGCAGTCATTGACTTTGCACCAGCCCAACTTGCACCTATTACAGAAGCCAAGGAGGCGATTTCATCCTCCATTTGAACCATAACTCCCCCGACTTGAGGAAGGCGAGTCGCCAGATGCTCTGCGATCTCACTGGCTGGTGTAATAGGGTAACCAGCAAAGAACCTGCATCCAGCAGTGACTGCAGCTTCAGTCAAAGCTTTATTTCCCTGCATGAAGTACGTGCCGGGAGGGAGATATTCGGGCATTCGTAGACCACCAGATGAATTGAGTCTCTGGTGCTTCCCAAGCTTAAAGGTTTACGAGCGCGCACGAAAGATATTTACATTCTGCCTTCGGCTATGGTAGCGTAGTTGAGAAGACCATGGATAAGGATCT
The DNA here is from genome assembly GCA_023131555.1 of Candidatus Bathyarchaeota archaeon. Classification (GTDB taxonomy): domain Archaea; phylum Thermoproteota; class Bathyarchaeia; order Bathyarchaeales; family SOJC01; genus JAGLZJ01. The sequence continues at coordinate 2,013 of JAGLZJ010000071.1, forward strand.
AGTTGATTTCGCGTTGGATTTCGCCAGAGACAAAGGTGCGGAGTATGCCGAAGCACGGGCAAACACTACAAAACGCGAAGAACTGGTGGTGAAGAACGGCGCATTAGATGCTTATGTTTCCAGCGTTGACAGCGGCTTCTGCGTAAGGGTACTGCTTGAGGGCGGAATTGGATTTGCCGCGACTAACAGATGGAGCAAGGAGGAAGCGAGAACAGTAGTAGACACAGCGCTGAAATTCGCCAAGGCAGCGAAACGCAGTGAGAAAATCTCCTTTGCAGAGGAAAAAGGAGTTGAAGCCAAGTGGAGCGTCGAGCAGAAACAGAAGATAGAGGATGTCCAGCCTGAGAGTAAGATAGATGAGGTGATGGCAGTAGAGCAAGAGCTTGCCTCTCAGAAGATTAAGATGCCGGGAAGAATATTGAGTTGCCAAACGGCGCTCATTGACAAATACTTCGTGAACTCAGAGGGTTCAACAATCCGGTCATACCTGCCCAGAATTGCATCTTATGCGTTGATAACGGTAGTTGAGAACGGGAAGCCGGAACAGGCTTTCAGGATGTTCGGAAGCAGTGGTGGATGGGAAGCCTTCGAAGAATGGAAAATGACTGATGTGCTACTTCACGAAGCTAAGATGCTTCAGCGATTGATAAAGGAGGGAAAGCCAGTTAAACCAGGGAAAATGGACCTGGTCTGCGGGACAGAAGTTACTGGAATTGCAGCCCATGAATCCTGTGGGCATCCAATTGAAGCAGATCGTATTCTGGGCCGCGAAATGAGTCAAGCAGGAAGATCATTCATTTATCAAGGTGGTCCATTTTGGATTGGCACCAGAATTGGCAGCGACATAGTCACAATAGTCGACGACCCAACAGTGAAGAACAGCTACGGGTACTACGAGTACGATGATGAAGGGATCAAGGCGAGACCACGCTACCTCTACAAGAACGGAATAATCAACGAATTCCTTCACAATCGAGAGACAGGGGCCAAGCTTGACACTAGAAGCAACGGTTCATCGAGGTCAATCAACTACAATAGGGAAGCCATTGTGCGAATGGCCAACACGTTCCTACAACCTGGCGATTGGACAGAGGAAGAAATCATAGAAGACGTGAAGAATGGAGTCTTCATGAAGTCCTTCACTGAATGGAACATCGACGACAGGCGCTTCAACCAGCGCTACGTAGGAAGAGAAGCTTACCTAGTGGAAAAAGGCGAGTTAAAGCATCCAATAGCGAAACCCATCATTGAGACAACCACTAAGACCTGGTGGAGCGCAGTAGACGCAATCTCAGAAGAAACCGGATATGACGCAGCAACATGCGGCAAAGGAGATCCTATGCAGGGGATGCCGGTCTACACGGGTGGTCCCGTAATCCGCTTAAGGGAGGTCTATGTCAGATGAGCAAAGCATGGGAGAAGACAGAATCCATTGTGGCGAAAGGGAAAGCCTTAGGAGCAGATGAAGTAGTCGCCAAAACCACCTTCGGACGCTACAGGCAGATCCGCTTCAGCAACAACCAAATTGACATCTCAACAGCTTGGAACACCTACATCACAGAAGTCCACCTCAGCTGGAAAAAGCGATTCGTCGGGACCGAGATCCAAGATTTCCAGAATGCAGACAAGGTCATGGAAAACCTATTCAAGCTCGCAAAAGTCTCAAAGGAGAACCCCACATACGGCGGGTTGGCTGGAGGCACCTTCAAGTACCAAAAGCCTTCAGCAGATACGAAAATCCGTGAGTTTGAAAACCCGACCAAATACGTCTTCGAAGCTCTAGATGCCGCTAAGAGAGAAGTCGGAGAAGACGTTAACGTCGGAGGAACCCTCTTCGCCAGATATGAAGACGTCAACCTCGTCTCTTCCGAGGGACCAACAGGAGAGGATGCAAGATCATCCATCGAGCTTTCGGTCAGAGCCTTCTCGCAGAGAGATGCATCAGGTCACGGAGTAGAATGCAGTTCTTCACTGAAAGACTTTGAACCAGCCAAAGCTGGAGAGAAAGCCGGTACAATTGCCAAACTCGCACGGAACCCCAAACAAGGAGAAGAAGGCAAGTACTCAATCATCTTTGATCCACTAATCTTCGGGTCTCTGTTAGGAACTTGGGGCACAATGGCCTCCGCCTACTACGTCATGATCAAATTCTCAGTGTTCGCAGACAAACTCGGAGAAAAAGTCGCCTCCGACATAGTAACACTACGAGACAGACCCGCTCAATACTCAGTAGACAATCGAGCCTTTGACGATGAAGGAGTCCCGCTCCAAGAGAACGTCATAATTAAGCGAGGTGTCCTAAACACACTTCTGCATAACACGTCAACTGCGAAGATTTTCAAGACAAAAACCACAGGCAACGCAGGATTGGTTTCCCCCAGGACATGGAACATCGAAATGGATCCAGGCGACGTTAGCAGAGACGAATTGTTTAGCCAAGTCAAGCGTGGTCTGTATCTCACAAACACATGGTACACACGATTTCAGAATTATGCAACAGGGGACTTCAGCACTCTTCCAAGAGACGGGATTTTCCTAATTGAAAACGGGGAGATCACACAATCACTGAAAGACTTACGATTAAGCGACAATGCACTAAGACTTCTGAACCAGATCTCAGGCATATCGAAAGAAAGACAACATGTACGATGGTGGGGTTTTGAGTCAGTAACGCCTGCACTAGCCCCATATGTTCTAGCCGAAGACATTCAGATGA
>JAGLZJ010000072.1 GCA_023131555.1 Candidatus Bathyarchaeota archaeon
TAAACTAGCTTGAGGGTTGCCTTCTGAGTCTCCTCATCTGATATCTTTAAATCGAATCCTTTTCGCTTGCAGAGGTTTAGCATTTTACGGTTGGATGTGAGAACGTCTGCAGAGAGCGTATCCAACCCCATGTCCTTACTTACTTCAATGATTTGTTTCACTAGTTTCGAACCCAATCCTAGCCCCTGCCATTTATCTGCCACAACGACTGCAAACTCCCCCTTTCTCCTGTCTGGCTGGAGGATCATTCGGGCTACTCCTACGATTTTTTTCTTCTTAACTTGCGTCTCAGCGATTATTGCGATTTCTCGGCTGTAATCTATGTTACAGTATCGTGTCATGGTTTCGTGTGACATCTCCTTAATCACCTGGAAGAAACGGTAGCGCATGCTTTCTTCAGACAGTGAATTAAAGAGTTCACGCAAGAGGTTTTCATCTTCAGGTTTTATTGGGCGAAGCAGGACTCTCTTGCCATTTCGGATTTTCCACTTCAAAGTGTATTTCTTCGGATAGGGGGTAATGATGAGGTGTTCATGGGGTCGAGTGCCATTTAAGACAGCATCTTGATCTATTGCTATGCGTGTGTCAACAGCCAAACCACCTGTCTTGCTGAAGATGAAAGGGTTGATGTCTACTTCGCTGATTTCAGGGAAATCTATGATGAGTTGGGAGAACTTCACTAGAACTTCTTCAAGATGCCTTTGATCGGGAGTTTCTGTTTCTCCCTCAGAAAGTAGGTTGTGAACCTTTGTTCCTTCTATAAGTCTTCTAGCTAGGATTTGGTTCAATGGAGGGAATCCCACATTCACGTCCTTCTGGAACTCGGTTGCGACTCCGCCTGTTCCGAAAACCACGACTGATCCGAATTGTGCGTCTCTCTTTGAGCCTATTAGAAGTTCGACTCCTCTGTTCATCACCATTGGTTGAATTATGACTCCTTTGAATTCAGCGGAGGGCATCGTGTTCTTAACTCTCTGGTGGAGTTCCTCGAAAGATTCCTCAATCTCTGCCTCTGATCGGAGATTCAGTGCGACCCCTCTCATCCGCGATTTATGGATTATCTGAGGAGAGGACGCCTTCATTACTACTGGGTATCCTATTCTGGAGGCGACCTCCACAGCTTCTCCCGGCGTTGTGGCGACTTCCGACTTTACAGCAGGGATCCCGTATGCTTCTAGGAATTGAAGTGACTCCGGTTCTGACAGGACCTTCCGCCCTTCTTTTACGGCCTTTCTCAGGATCTCTCTCAGAGAAGCTGGAACTGCGAGTTCTATGGTGAGTTCTTCAGGAGTCTCGTACAGTAACTCCAAGTTTTGAGTATAACTCCACATGTACATGAAGGTTGAAACTGCTTCTTCAGGAGTTGAGAAGGCTGGAATCCCGTTCTGGCGAAGAAGGACTCGACCTCTTCTGCAGTCTCCTTCTCCCATTAATGAGGTTAGGATCGGTTTGCCCGACTGAGCGTAGCGTCGCGAGAGGTCTACGATTACCTCTGCAGTCTGAATCGGATCAGAAGCACCCTGTGGAGTATAGATAACCAGAAAACCATTGCTGTTAGCGTCCTCGAGGCATATTTCCATGACTCTTCTGAATCTCTCTGCTGTGGCTTCCTCCAAGATGTCAACGGGATTGAGTTTACTGCAGTAGTTTGGCAGGATTTCGTTGAGGGTCTTGACGGTTTTTTCCTCTAAGCGGGAAAGGCTTCCGCCTCTGGCTATGAGCGTGTCGGTTGCCATTATGCCCGGTCCTCCAGCGTTGGTGATTATTGTTAGATTTGGTCCTTTCGGGTTTGGTTGCATTGCTAGCTTTTCAGCGCAGTTGAAAAGGTCAATTATCTCTTCAACGCGGACTATTCCTGCGCGCTTGAAGGCAGCATCATAGATTGCGTCTTCTCCGCAGAGTGCTCCTGTGTGGCAAATGGCTGCTTCGGAACTTTCCTTGAATTTTCCAGCTTTCACTACAATTATTGGCTTTGCCCTAGCAAAGCCCCGTGCAGCACTCATGAACTTCCTAGCGTCTTTGATTGATTCGATATATAGGACAATGCTTTTCGTCTGTCTGTCTGTTCCGAAGTAGTCTATCAGGTCTCCGAAATCTACGTCCAGCATGGATCCTACTGAGACTATGGCGCTGAACCCTACATGAGCTTCTGAAGCCCAATCGAGCACAGATGAGCATAAGGCAGCGCTCTGAGAGATGAATGCGATTTTTCCTTGGGTCGGAGCTATGTTTGCAAATGTGGCGTTCAGCTTGACCTCTGGTCTCATAACCCCTAGGGAATTCGGTCCTATGATCCGCATGCCGTATTCTTCTTTCAGTGCCATGATCTGTTTTTCGAGATCCTCACCTTCCTCGCCAACTTCTCTGAAGCCTGCTGAGATTATTATAATTCTCAGGATTCCAGCTTTTCCGCATTCTTCGATAATCTGTGGTACTGTGTGTGCTGGCGTCGCAACAATTGCCAAGTCTACTCGCCGTGGGATCTTCTCTACTGCAGGGTATGCAGTTACTCCTTGTACAATTGGGCGAAAGGGATTAACTGGATAGACTGCTCCTTTGTATCCCACGCCGATTAGGTTCTTGAGAAGCTTTGCGCCTACAGAGTTGTCTCTGTCGCTTGCTCCTACTACTGCGATTCTCCTTGGATTGAAGACTCTGTCAAGCTTCTCGACACCCATCTTTTAAAGCCCCATTGCAGGCGCGTCTCTCTCTTCAGTTCCACGCTAATCCGTCTGCGGTTGGGCCATCAATTGGTTCTTTTTCTTGGTCTTACCGCTTTTTCCATGCGGAGTTCTCAGCAGCGTGTCTCCGTATTTCTCGATCTCCCTAGCGGTTGACGCCAGTTCTGCGCTTGCTTGCACAATTTCATGTGAACACGCAACAAGGGGGATGTATTTCTCCTTGTCTTTCTCAATGAAGCAGGCCCTTACGTTGATTTCAGCTGCTTTCTTGAGTAGTTCGTAAGCTGCCATCGCTTTCGCTTTGGCGTAGGGGTTTGCGAAGTCAGCCCCGTCTCGTATGTGTTCTGTATCAAGCACTAATCTCGGAAGTTCGAGTTCTTCGTTGTTTGCCAATCCGAATATTAACTTGTCTATTTGCTGAATTACAATTCTGAAAATGCCAGTTGTCGCTAGAACTGCAATCACCTGTCCATTGAAAATCGCCATCTCGATTGGATCAAGAAACTCTTTTCTAGCTCCAATCAGCGGATCCCCTTCAATAATCATGTAGCCTAAGCCTTGGGCTTCAATCTCTTTTCTTACTCGTTTTCCTGGTCCATCCGTGAAAACAATTGTTGGAATTCCCCCTTTCGATAAGATGTCTCTGGCTCTAGCTGGACCTGGTGCAGCGGTGTTTGGAGAAGCTAATAGTAGAAGGTTTGGGGAAAACTGAAAAATCTTCTCTATGGATTCCTCTACAACTTCTGTTCCCATCTTTGAGCCTGTCGTAACAGTTCGAACAGTGATGTCTTTGCGATCGGCTAATTCGTCTAGAAGGAGTTCCAGAATGGGGGCAGTTCCAATGTTGCCGCATTTGAAGACCCCTATCTTGATCAAGTTGATCTCCTAGTCTTTTAGAGAGGAGTTGGACGAGTATTTAATTCGTTTCATCTAGTGCTTTTCTAGGAATCTTCGCGACGATCAAGGTTGTCGTCATCGTGATGTGTGGAATTTTTCGGAGATTGTCGTATACAAACTTATTCAGTTGTTTAAGGTCTTCAGTGGTTGTTTTGACGACTATATCGTATTCCCCATATACGAATGTTATCTTCTTTATCTGATCGATTTTCTTCATTCTTTCAAGGACTTGATTGCAGACATGCTCCTTGGAGGTTCGCGTGCATCGCACTAGAGTGAAGGCTGCGATCATGGATTCACTTGTCCTGGCCTGGTGGTTCTATCACTATGAGAGTTGTGGTTCTCTCAATGCCCTTAATCGTTCTAACCTTGTCGAAGATGAAGGCGTCTAGATCATCCATTGTTTCTACAGCTACCTTGGTTAGCAAGTCGTATTCGCCATACACGGTTTCTATTTGATTGATTTGCCTAAGCTTCTTGACTGCGCTGAACACGAATCTATCCATTCCCGGCTTTATTCTTAGAAGCACGATGGCCTCAATCAACTTGTTTTTCTTCCTCCACAAAGTTCGGAAATACTTCTCTTGCTATCATGTTTATTGATTTACGTATGTTTGATCCAATAGGTGATCCTGCAACAATCTGTGTAGTTCCAGCTCGAACTAGCTTCGCGATTTTTTCCACGACTATTTCGGGGGTGCCGCAGACTGAGAAAGCTTCGATCATCTCATCAGTTATGTAGGAGAAAGCTTCCTTCCATCTCCCTTTGATTATTCCCTGACGAATCTGCGTGGCCGTCTCTTCTGAGATGCCGTGCTTCTGCAGTATGGCTTCAGGACTCCCTGCTACTATGTATGCTACGACTGGAACCACTGCTTTCGCCGCTTTCTCCTGCTTTCTGGCGATAGAAAAGGAAGTATATGCAGCTATCGTTAGGTCTTCTTGGCTCTTCCTTGCTTTGGCAAGCCCTTCATTCAGGAACCCCATTGCTCTTGCAATGTCCTCGGGGTGTGAGGCGTTGATTAGCACACCATCTCCGATCTCGGCTGCTAGAGCAAGCATTTTCGGTCCTTGTGCACCTACATAGATTGGGACACTGCTTGCGGTTCGGAAGTTCA
>JAGLZJ010000073.1 GCA_023131555.1 Candidatus Bathyarchaeota archaeon
CCAAGCGTGGCCGCGTATCATCTTGAAAAGCTCATGGATATGGGTCTTGTCAAGAAAAATATCGGCGGAGACTACGAACTTGAGAAAACAGTCAGCTTGGAAGTGGTGAGCTCCTTTGTGAGGATCGGCCATCTGATGATTCCGCGGTACGTGTTTTACTCGACATTTTTCTTCACTCTTCTCGTCGTGTTTATGGTTGGATATTCCAGCCCTTTATCACAGCAAGGCTTCTTCGCTTTGGTCTTCGGGGTGAGTGGACTTATTATCACAGCATACGAAGCGTGGCGACAGTGGAAGCTGAAACCTATTTGACCAGCGTTCTAAAGAATAGAACTATAGTCACAGAAACCACAAACAGTAAGAGGACAAACATGCAAACCAGGCTGTTACACGCGGTTCTATCTGGAATAATCATAGCTATGGTGCTCGGCATCTCTCTGATTCCAGCGACATGGCAAATAATAAATCAGGAACCAACCTTTGGACCAACGACAGATGGTCCAGCGATCATAGGAATAATCGCATCAATCGCTATCATAGCAATCACCCTGCTCTCGTTTAAACTGATGAGAAGAATGCTGGCAGCAGATGAGCACACATCGTAGATGCGCGCGCGTCAATAAGTCGCTTCCATAAGCTATCAGAACTGAAGCGTGAAATCTAAGCTTGGAGAGAGTTGCCACCTCGAGAACGAGACCCCTATCTGTCTGCAGCGGGATCTGGAACACCTGTCAAGAGCTTCTAGAAGTTAATGAAAGATTGGCGGTTCAGAACTCTTATTATGTCTTGACCCAGATGAATCTCGGAGTGATGGTCTTCTTGGCTGAGCCTCTCGCTTCCTTCAGGGGTAAATCAAGAAGAGAGGATACTCGGAAGAATCTGTCAGAGAAGTCTGGAATTTGGATTGGCTTCCACGAGAGAAGAGGGGTAGACTTCGGTTAACGAGCCAAGAACCATCCTCTCTCCATGTTGTTACTCCTTTTGAAGATAGAGACCTACCTAGCGTGCGCAGTAAAACGGCAGAGTTAGAGCTTAAGTAGACCAGTATGCCTCTGTAGTCTTGTAGTTGGGAGATAGATATCCTCCTTTCTTGACGAACAAGGTTCGTCATTTCCCCCTCTTCTCCCAGCCTACAACTCCATCACAAAGACTGAAAGCGGATCAAAACCTGCACAGGTGAATTCGTCGAGTGCCTTTGGGACTGATCTCATGTTTCCTAGTCTAACAGGGTGGACTAACATCAGCATTAGCGGATCTGCAAAAGGCATAAAAGCGGATGGAAGACATGGAGAGTTCTGAGGGAAAAGGTTGCCGAAAGAGAATGAGATGCTGGAAGAACTGAAGAAGATCAGGGAACTATTGACCACACCGCCTACGCCACCAGCTAGAAAAGGCATGATGAACGAATTCAAAGACTTCATCAAGAACTACAAGGTCATGGGATTAGCAGTGGCCTTCATTATTGGTATCTATCTGGGAGCAATGGTTCAAGCCCTCGTTTCAGACCTCATAATGCCGATAATTGGATTAGCCATCCCTGGACTTGACAACCTAGCCACAATGGAATTTCCAGTGGGAAACCAAAGCTTTCTCGTGGGACACTTCCTAGTTGCAGTATTAACCTTCATCATCGTTGCATTCGTGATCTTCATACTCGTTAAGATCACTAAACGATGGGGCCTAGAATAACACGGAAACTCGAACTCTCTCCTTTCTTTTTCTGTGTGTGCGAGAAGAAAACGCTTAGTAATTGAGAATACACTTAGTGTTGGCGATGCTATGAGTGGAGTTCCCGCTATTCCTCCTAAGAAAGTGCTTGAACGAATGATTGGGAAGGGGGATCCGGATGCAGTATGGTACTGTAAGAACTGCAAAGCCAAGAACCCCATTAAAGTATCCTTCTGCGCTAAATGTGGAATGAATGTAGCCAACACAAGGAAAACGTAAGGGCAGCAAGTGAAGATTCTTAGCCAGAAGTGTCATAATCCTCAGTGAACATTTGCCATACGTACTGACCTTCAAGTCTCTATTATCTAGAACTTTCTTCTGTCACTCTTTATCTTCCTGCGTGAGTTATTCACATCGGGAAAGACGAAGAGTCATGAAATCGGGAGCCTCAACTCTTAGTGCAGTTCCGGTTGTTTTGGTCTTGTGTCTGCTTCCATTTATAGGAGTGGCAGTGAATGGGACTGCACGTGTACATATAAGATGGCATCTCGGAACTGATGCACCTCGAGACGCCTTCATCTCAGGGAACACAGTGATCGTAGACTTAGACGTGGAGCAGGGAACACCTGTGAACTTCACTGAAGTCCTGTTCCTAACGAACGAGCACGACACTAGAACATACGACATCGAGATCAGCCTTGGCAGAGCACTTCCAGCCAGCGAATTCGATGAATGCAAGATACATGTCTACGAGAACTCCACTGCCTCATGGTTGTTCGTGGATACAATAGATCTTGCAGATGAATCGGACACCTACAATGGATCTTTAGAAGCGGGCAGCTGTCTTCGGATGTCTTTTACCATTGAGGCTACAGCGGGTGCAGGGGGAACCTACAGCTTCAGAGTCAAGATAGGATACTCCTGAAAAATTCCAAAGCCAAGGGACAGATTTTACCGGGTGAGATCCAGAAGATAAGCAAAAGCATGGCCTACACATCAATCATTGTTATAATGGGAGTGTAGAGAGTTGCTGGCAATGCTGATTATCTCAGTTTGTTCCGCCACAATTCCACTGATTTTCCTGATTATTAGAGATGCGCACGCACGAAGATCGACCGTTTTGATCGCGCGCGGGCATTCCGCAGTAGGTTGGATGATGAAGATAGGAATTCGGTCCATTTTCGCTCTTGCTTTGCTGGCTTCACATTCTATTCAGGCTGTGCATGGCTTGGTTGGAGAGTTTGACAGACTCGCTGTCTGTGAGCGAGTTATTGATGGGGATACTTTCGAGATAGTTTCTGGTGACAGGATTAGGCTAGCCGATATAGATGCGCCTGAATCATACGAGGAGGGTTATCAAGAAGCTATGGATTACCTGATTGATCTCATCTATGAAGAAACCGTCTACCTGGACATTGACGACATCTATGAAACAGATATCTACGGAAGATACGTCTGCGTAGTCTATATTAGACATAACTCTGCCCATTATAAGAACATCAATGAGGCGCTTCTAGCTGTTGGGCACGCTGTTATAAGCAACTACTACAACGAATTCAACCATTACAACTGGATCCTCTACGTTCACGAAGACACCATTCCAGAGCTCCATTCCATATTACTCCTACCACTCTTCATGCTGGGCACACTTCTAGCAGCATTGATCTGCAGGAAAAAGAGCAAAGCCTGACAGGCTGAAGATTAATAGCAGATGATCCCTACTTGAGTATTCAATTAATGTGGTAACTTTGTCTCCGAGAGCAAAACTGTTCATGTTCACGGTACTAATAACAGTGCTTCTGTTGTCGATCTCGATCTTTCTAAGCTATCAACTGCAAATAAGCTACTTCATTCGAGGTCTAGGCATGTTAGCCCTACTGCTGACAATTGCCATATGGTCGCTAGCAACAAGAATCAGAAAGAAGTGAATCCAACAGAGACTCAAAGAAGTGCATGGGCGCATTGCTAACAACGGTTGTGCAAACAAAGGATTGAACGTGCTAATTATTGCCAAGTTTCTTGACTTTTTCGCGCACGCGAGGAAAGAGGCTAACTGCTAGCGTTCACTGGTCACTTGACGTTGTTTGGGGATATAATCGAGAGTGAAGGTCGTGAAGTGGAATACTGTCTCATGCCCTTCAGAAGCTCCTTCAAGCGCAGATAGCTCTTTTCGTTGATCTGACCGGCCTCCCGTAGCTTCTGAAGGTTCTCCAGTTCCTCCTTGTAGGCTTCCTCCTGCTTGATCCAGTCGCTGATAGTTCCGTAAGTGTCCTCATCTATTGCGCCCTTCTTCAATTGTTTCTTTAGCTTAATCAGCCTCCTTTCGGTCTTGCCGCGTCCCAATTCTACATGGAACACTAAGAAAGCTAGCAGGAATACGAGAAAAGCCAAAGGGAGAACATATAGAAAGAAGTCTAAGGGCTCCATATCAAGGAATAGAGAAGCAAATGGATTACAAATTCTTTGTGAACTCGTCCTAAAGATTCCTAAATCGAACCAGAGCTCAACCAACTTTCAAGCAGATCTACCAAACAAGCTCAGATAAACACCAAGAATGCGCGCGCGAATTCAGAATAGCGTCTGTTGTGAGATTGGCTTTTTGATTGTGTTAGCATTTGGACTCTTGTATTGAAAACTCGAGATCCATGAGCATTTCTTCAAGCTCTTCAGTAATTCCATCGTTCCCTTCCATGCATGCAGAAGCCCAAGTATAGGTGGGAAAAAGAGAAAATCTGACAAGCTGAAAATTCAGCAGATGAATCTGGAAACTGAGCGTGCATGTACACATTATACTTTTCTCATTCTTCACGGTATCAGAACACAGCGAGGCGCGTGCAGATAACGAAATCATTAAGAATCCGAAGTAGTGAATTGAGCCAGAGGATGCGCATGATCAAAAACGGGAGATATCTGTTCACTTCAGAATCTGTCGCAGAGGGTCATCCGGACAAAGTTGCGGATCAGATATCAGATGCTGTGCTAGATGC
>JAGLZJ010000074.1 GCA_023131555.1 Candidatus Bathyarchaeota archaeon
GAGACGAATGAAGCACATATCACTTCATATGGTGCTTCGACAGGATCCGGTACACGAGTAGCCACTGGTGAAATTACTTCAATGTCAAGTGCAACTCGCCTAAACTGAGGAGCTGGATACTCCAACAGCTGCATCCATCTCTGCAAATAATCTTCCTCTTCCTTCGTTTCGCCGATCTGCAAGCTCTCAGCCTGAACCGCATCCGTGAAGGCAGGAATGAGCTCCGAGTTCTCAATTTTATACGGCATGCCATAAATGAGACCGCGATCAAAAATGTAACACTGATAGTACCTGATGGTGGCTTCCCATACTTTCGCTTCAGGCTGCCCTTCTTCCTTCACCTTTGCGGATTCTTCTGGGATTATGTCTCGAAGGCAGCCTCTCGGTCTTCCCCCAATCGCTAATGGGTCTTTTGCAACGACCTTTGTCAGCGTAGTAGCCTGTCCGCTGAGGGGATTAATCTTCTCGGTCTCTTCATGATGGTCGAGACCTGGGTGCGTTCTAACTTGGTCGATTCTATCTAGTTCGTATGGAGATAGATTCGTTAAAAGATAGGGTCTGTGTCCGTATGTGTCGTGCCAGAGATATAATTTGCCAGTCTTCGGCTCATACAGCTTGAGGCATGCTGATCCTCTATTACCGTCATACGAGGCAGAGACAAGGTAAGAATAGGGGAATTGCACAGGGTCACTTCTCTCTAAAGCTCTTTTGCGCGCGCCTGAGATCATAAAACTGGGTTGGCGCTTGCTTTCAGGCATCTTTGCAGTCTTCAAGTTTCTAGAGAACTCATCAAGCCTCTTCTGATCAGCCATCTTCCCTATTCTCAGCCAGTCTATACATGTCAAGGTTTTAATAAGCCATCTACTGCATCGATGCTATATGGGCGCATTATCTGAAGCATGGGCTCTGGCAATCGAAGCCCTCTCTCAAGTCGAATCCAGAAGGCTTAACGAACGACTTGCTCTACTCGAAGCATCAAGGCGCCTCAGCATCAACCATGCTGCAGCTATAGGTTTAGCCCACAAGCTAGTAATTGAGACAGTTAGAAGGCAGAATTTCATCGATGCCTTGATTGACTCCGCGATGAGACGATCGGAGACTGACTCGAGTCTTTCATTAGGAAACCTGAATTCCCGCCTTCGCGCCTTTCTACGCCTTTTCACATACGAGACAAAGATACCCAGACAGGCCAGCTACGAGCGAGCAGTGAAGATAGCTAAGATCGGTCGATCTATTCTGGGTTGGCGAAGAATGATGCGCATCGAGTCCACTCTAGGTGTGCTGCTGGGTCTGGAGAAAACAGCGGTCCTGAAAGGTCTCGGTGACGTTGAAAAGACGTCTCTGACGGTGTTCCAGAGTCCGTGGTTTGTGAAATACTGCTTCAGACTGTTTGGCAGAGCGGTCGCCTTGGATTACTTCAGAAGCAGCCTCACGGCTCCGCCGACTTACGCTCGGGTCAACACCTTGAAGATGCCTGAAGCGAAGATTCTGGAAGAAATGGCCGATGAAGGTGTTTCCTTGAGCAGAGTATCTGGTTTGTCCCACAGTTACGAGGTGGTTGATCAGAGGGTGCCCTTGGCTAGAACCTCCGGCTTTGAGAAGGGTCTTTTCAGCCTTCAAGACAAAGGAAGCTGCTTGGCAGTTGAAATAGCTGCCCCCGAACCAGGAATGACTGTAATCGATGCTTGCGCCGCCCCAGGAGGAAAAACTACGTATATTGCTCAGTTGATGAGGAATCAAGGTCGCATTTACTCAATTGACTACTCAAGACGTCGAACTGCTCTTCTGGGAAGAGAAGTTGAGCGAATGGGGGTCGAGATCTGCGAGCCCATTATCGGAGACCTGTGTAACCCGTTGCCAATGAAGGAGATTGAAGCTGACCTGGTTCTCTTCGACCCACCGTGTACAAGCACTGGAGTTATTGGGAAAACGCCGTCCACCAAATGGCGGATATCGAAACGATCAATTTTCAACATGGCGAAGTTGCAGTGGAAGATGTTGTCCAACTGTGCGGAAGCGGTCAGTAATGATGGCGCTATAGTCTATTGCACCTGCAGTGTCACTGTGCAGGAGAACGAGATGGTCATTGAACGATTCTTGAAGCTGAATCCGGATTTCAGGCTGGTTGAGCCAGATCTGTGGCTCGGAGTCTCTGGTCTTCGAAACCAATCATTCAGCCAACGTCTCTACCCGCATCTTCACAAGTGCAACGGTTTCTTTGTGGCGAAACTGAAGACTGGCGACTGATCAGAACGCGTAAGGTGCATTCTAGCTGAAGCTTGCTTTCTCGCATGCGCTTATGACTTCGAAGAGCGTCTTGGCTGCTTGAATGCTCGTGGTTCCGTTGTCGTATGGCGGTGTGACTTCAACAAGGTCTGCGCAGACTAGGCGAGTGTCAGTGAGGCTGCTGACCAGGTCTAATAATGTGTGAATCGTCAATCCGTCGGGCTCAGGGTTTTGGACTCCGGGGGCGTAGGCAGGGTCCAAGACATCCATGTCAACCGTTAGATACGTGGCGGTGCAATCAGAGATTGCTTCTGAGATCGCCCTCGCCGTCTCCTTTGCTCCTTCTTCTCGGATTCTGCGGGATGAATAGAGTGCTATTCCCTCTCTTTCGGCGTAAGTGAGCTCTTCCTTGCATGCGGCTCTTGAACCAATCAGCACAATCTTCTTTGGCTTCAGCCCTTCATTCAGTCTCCGCAGGAACGTTGCATGGCTTATTGTCAGATCTTGGTATTGGTCGCGTAGGTCTAGATGGGCATCAAAGTCTAATACTGCAAGGTTCTGTTCAGATGTGCCGTTTGCAGCACCCAAGGTGAGTGTATGTTCTCCCCCAATCAATATCGGCAGCTTATCTGCTTTCACTAAGCTGTTTACGGTGAATTCAACGCGTTCCAGGGTCTTCTTTACATCGTTGCTTACATGAAGATCGCCCATGTCATGAATCCGCAAGTCTTCCAGATCGACTTCAGATCGGAAGCTGTAGGTTTCAAGGTTCAATGAAGCCTCTCTGATTGCGTTTGGTGCAAACCTTGCCCCTGGTCTGTACGAGCTTGTGAGGTCGAATGGCACCCCAACGATAACGTAGCGCGCCTTTTCATGGCGTGTCTGGAGACCGCTGAAAAGGTTTGATTGAGATGAATGAAAATTGTAGTCACTCATTCACTTGCACACTGGTTTCAACGGTGAAGACGGGTATAGCTTTTACGCGCCCAGGGGGCTGGGAGTGTAAGTTCCTATAGAGAACCATTCTGCTACAGAGAAGGAGAAGTTGAAAGCAGAAGACCCTAAACTTACACCCAAGTTATTTCTTGGTCGAAATTTGTTTAAAAAGACTGCAGTAAAAATGTTCTATGAACCTCATGGTGGGCGTCGGATCGGCTTAGGATCGCGCGCGCACTCCTACTTTACGAAATTATCATATCTCAAACACTAATGATGCTCAACGAAGCAGTGAATGTCTTTGCTGGGAATGCTATTTCTCTCTACGGATGTTTTCAACCCCGCGTGCGTGTGCTTCGTTGTCTATTCTCTGCAGAAGCTCCATTAGTTTTTCTCCTTCTCTTCTTAGCTCCATTTTCGTGATGGTGTCCTGCAATGGACAAAGGTCATCCACTACTATTCCTTCTTGTTCGCTGTAGATTACTGGATAAATTCGACATCCCGAAGGTCTGTGCCTATAAATCTGGCAGCGACATTTCTTAACATCATAGAAAACGCAGAACCCGTGGCGATTTTTCAGTCTGGCAAAGCCATGCCTGTCGTATTGCACAAACTTCTTTCTGTCATGGTTCAATCTCTCTAAACGTTCAATGTCTGCATCAGAAAGCAGCATTTCAGTTTTTTCACAGCACACTCCGCAATGTGAACAGCGCATGAGCAGATTTTACTCCCACCTTCCTTTATTGTTCTTACGGCGTGCACGATTCAATGGAAAGAACTTCTAAAACGCCTATCCAATATGTGCAAAAGGTTTTTACTCTGACGAGACCGAAAAGCCTTCCATGAGAGCTATAGACTCCAAGACTCTCGACGAACTGGAGCTGCTATATGGGGACAAAGACTGTTTCTACTCAACTCGCGAGTGGTTTGGGACTGCAGAAGCACACTGGGCTAATCTGGAACGGCTCTTCATGGTTGCAGACTATGCAAAGAAGCATAATCCTCCCGTAGCTGAGAAGATAACTGCGGATCATAGACGAATTATTGACTTATTTCACCAAACCAAGGATTATGCTAGCAGATGGAATTCCGAGCACAAAGAAAAACACAGACTTTCTACAGAGGATTATATAGAGGCTACAGATGAAAGCTGGGATGCATTAGATAAGTGGTCAGTTACCCAAGAAAAACTACGATGTCTAACCCTAGAATTTGTGAAATTTCTGTACTCTGTTGTCTCAAAATCGTAATGCTGTACGCACGGCGTGAATCGTTGGCCTTATTGCGCGTACACATAAAAACATGACAGTTTTGAATGATAGTGGTCAACTAAGATTTTAGAAACCGTTCTGAACATTAGCGGGTGTTGGGGGATTCTGCAGACTTTGCGAGGTGAATGAAGGCGCTATTTTTTGCTAGTTAACTCGCTGAGATCATATGTGGCAACGCATA
>JAGLZJ010000075.1 GCA_023131555.1 Candidatus Bathyarchaeota archaeon
ATAAAGAGCAGAGATATCCAGAACGTTATGATGAGAAAACCTGCTCCTGAAGCCGCTAATTCTTCGAACATACTCCTTCACTGACGCATTTGTGCGCCCTTGTTAAAAGGCTAGTTTCTTCTTCTGAAACGTTCAGTTTCTATGAGGTAGTCTCTAAAACTTCATATTTCGAAATACGGCATAACCCCTTTATTTCCCGAATCAGATATCTCGTATTGCGGACGTGGAACTCGCAAGGAGAAGGCGTTACAGAGCTGAGAGGAGTCCCCCATCCCTCCTAACTACCTCTCAGCGATGAGTAACATCACGAAAGAATCGTTTTCTGCGCGTGTGCATGAGAGTCAAGTGAAGCTTAGTCTCACGCGCGCTTTACTAGTCGATTTTTCGAGCGCATTCTCGTGATAAGGAACAAGATACGCAATCCGGCGTCTTCTTACAGTACGTCTTACCGAGTTTGTCGATTAAAGCATGCAGCTCCTTATAGACTTGGACCTCTCTGGGAAGATTCTCTTCGAAATACGTTCTCAACGCTTCATAGTCCATGTCGCCAAGTCCGAAACGACTGCAGAACCGTCGGGTGTACGCGTCGATTGGAAACATCAACATGTCCGCAGCATACAGCACAATCACGTCAGCAGTCTCAAACCCAACCCCTTCCAGCGAAAGCAGTTTTCTCCGGAGCTCTAGCTTCGGTCTTTTGAGGAATCTGTTAACGGATCCGCCGTATCCATCAACAATGTACTTGGACAACTTCATTATTCGCTTAGCTTTCTGCTTGTAGAAGCCAGTTGGTCGTATCATCGTTTCGACAAGTTTTACGCTTGAATCTGCTAGGGAATGCGGATTCAACAACTTTTCCCTCTTCAGATTCCTTACAGCGCCCTCAACCGAAGCCCAGGTTGTTTGCTGAGTCAGGATTGCGCCGACCATCACCTCAAACTGAGTCTCTGCAGGCCACCAAAACTGCCTGCCGAAATCTTTCAGCAACATTTCATAGACTCTTACGAGGTCCACGATGAACCACCGGTAACGTTCAATGGACTCACTTAATATAAGCCGCCCTTTTACGAGGCGAAAAGAATAAGGCATGAACTCGCCGATCTAATTGAAGCAAGTGGGTAAGTAATGAAGAAGAATCTGGTTGTTCAGACTCTGCTTGACCACAAGTCGATCAGAAAATTCTCCGACAAAACCGTTTCAGATAAGGCAGTCACGACGATTGTTCAAGCCGGGCAACAGGCGCCCTTCGCCTCTCAGTACTACAGCGTCTTGCTTTCACGGAACATCAAGCGTAACCCTATGAATGCCCCCCTACTCTTCACCATCTGTATTGACTCCTACAAGTTCGAGAAGATCATGGCAAAACGGAATTGGAAGCCTGTCACAAACGACCTTACACTGCTCCTTTTCGGGATACAAGATGCTGCATTGATGGCTGAAAACATGGTGATTGCAGGGAGAAGTCTTGATCTCGGTAGCTGCTTTCTCGGCGGTGCACCCTTCAAGGCTGACAAGATTGCCGAAGAGTATAATCTGCCACAGCGAGTGTTTCCTCTCGTGCAGTTGGTGATGGGCTACCCATCAGAGAATCCACCGACCAGACCCCGATACCCCATTGAATACACGCTTTTCGAGGACAAATACCCTCAATTGACTGAGGAACTAGTAACAAACGCAATGAGAATAATGGATGAAGGATACCTCGCTCAAGACTACTACCGAAGCCGACAGGCAAAAATCCCCTTAACCGTGGATAGAAAGGAAACATTCACCTACGACAACTATAGCTGGACAGAACACATCTGCAGAAAATGGGGCCAGTGGTTCTCCGATCCAGCAGACCTGTGTACGCAGCTCGAAAAACGTGGCTTTAACATCGAGAAAAAGCAACGAAAGAAAGCCTAATCCGTCAAACAGTACATTTGGCTACTGCTTAGTTTTCAGAAACAAAAACAGAGCAAAACTTGCGAATGCAAAGATTGAAGCCACGTACATTGTGCTTCTGTAGCTTCCGAAAGCCACAACGTACGCTCCGAGAAAGGGTCCAATTATTGAAGCCATGCTCAACACTGACTCTAAGAGTCCTCCCGCTGTAGCTTTCTCCACGTTCTTATCCATCAGATAGCGTAGTCCTCCAACGTAGAGAAGTGCCCATGAGACTCCTAGAAGGATCTGAGTTGGAATCAGTTGCCAGAAGTTCGTGGCAAAAGTGAAGGAGAGGAAGGTAACACTCGACAGTAATAATCCTGCGACGACTGAAAAAGTGTACTTGATCCGTCCGCCTAGTGTGTACATGAAGAGGAACTGGGTCACGCTATTCATCGTCTGAATCACTCCTACCCACAAAAGATCTGCACCGAGTTCCATCAAGAAGAGCGACCAGAAAGTCCATATCATGTGTGCTCCCGTGTGACGTATCAACACGGCTAAGTAGAGAGGAAGATTCCTTTTCACGACATCAACTGGAAGCCTCGGAACATCGATCGCCTGGTGCTTCTGAAACTTGAGCGTTAAGGCTATCATCAGCGCGAGAAAGGCTAGGAAAGAACTGAATAGAAAAACCTGGTTGATGGCGAAGAAGAACGCTATCAGCCCGCCAATGAGTGTCCCAACTCCCCATCCCAGAGCCCCGAAAGACGAGAACTTCGCAAGACTCTGTTTGCTTTCTTTCACAAATGCTACCAGAGCGGCCGGGTATATCCCAAGCGTGAAACCGAGAAACACACGAAGTATGAGAAGACTCAAGAAGTCCTGAGCGAGGATCTGGAGGAAGAAGCCAAGAGCTGATAAGGCTAGACCAGACCAGAGGAACCATTTCCTTCCATACTTATCTGACGCCCTGCCGAAGATGGAGGAAGACACGAACAGAGCTAACGCATTAAAAGCAACTATAACCCCGATCTCGGTGTCAGATATTCCCAGTTCCTTTGCGAAGATAGCTAAATAAGTCCAGGAAACCATCAATGCCCCGAAAGTGAAGAACCTGATCAGACTAAGCTTCATTTTCTGAAACCAAACGGATATGAGATAAATGCTTACCCGGTATTAACGTGAAAGAAGTTCCAGCTGGAAGTTGGCGTGGCTTACAATGAATGTCTGCAGTAACAAGGCGCGACCAGCGTCAAATGGGAATCATTCTGATCCAGATCACTGCGACTACGCCGAATGTGAGAAGTCCAGCGGTGAGGAAGACTGCTATATTCTGCCATATGTTGAACTCAGTTGGATAAAACGCGAGAAACAGTATGGTGAAGACTGAGGAGCAGACAACTAGTAAGATAGTACTAGCTACCTTCAGTTTGATCGAGATCATGGCAGTAGATCGTGATGGATCCACCATTTAACATCTTCGTTGCGACTGCAGATTGATAACTCCGATAATCTTTTAGTTCACCCCAATCATCTGAATTCCGACGAATGTGAAGAGAATCAACTACATTATCCTTCTTTGCATTGCAGCATCATTGCTCTTCTGGTTTTGGAGACCCAGCTTCATGCTTCAGCATCTAGCTTTCAGCGGAGAGAATATTCGCAACGGTAAGATCTGGACTCTCGTTACTGGGCTATTCATCCATGGAAGCCTCCTGCATCTCTTCGGAAACATGATGTTTCTCTACGTCTTCGGCAATACTCTTGAGAATGAGCTGGACTCTAACAAGACGGTTTCCGCTTTCTTCCTCGGCGGAGTACTGTCTTTTCTCTTGAGCACCTTCTTCTATGCCCCAGAAATACCCTTGATCGGCGCCTCTGCAGCAATATTCACTCTAGCCGCAATCGCTATGCTTGTGAAACCTCTGAAGTTCTCCTTCTTCTTCCTGATGCCAATAGGTCTCGTCGCAATCATCTACTTCATCTACAATATAGCTGCAGTATACTATGGTTATCAAGGAAACATAGCCTACGTTTCCCACGTCATCGGCTTCACGATCGGCATCCCCTTAGGAATTGTATGGAGCCGCAAATGGATTAAGAACCTATTGATAACCCTGACAATGCTCTTCATCTATTTACTGATAGTGCTTCTACTGTTTCCTGCCTTTCCGCGTCTTCTCTGAACAAGACCACAGTCAGGTACCATGAGCACACGCGCAAGAGAACGTATGAATTTTATATGTAGGCTTCGAGCAAGTTTCTTTTGAGTAGCGTATAGATTATCAATGTGCTGACGATGAATTCCGGGACAAGGTATGATGCGTTGTATGCAGCAGAATAGGCAACAGGGTGCCAGCCTTGCCATGCCCATTGACCAAAGAAGATGACACCAGAGATGAAGTGGCAAATGAAACGTCCAGTAATCCCTACTCCTATCCCTAGTATAGGATACTTTTTGAATGCGCCTGCTAAGCCTAAAGCACCAAAAGCTAGTGGATAGTCGAACAATACTTGCGTTGGATAGTAGATTTCACCAGAGATAGCCATATGTACTAGTCCATAGACCAATCCCGCTTCCACACCCCATCGAGGACCTCGTCTTAGAGCGAACCATAGCAGAGGGACCATACTTGCTAAGGTTACACTGCCACCTTGTGGCAATCTCAGAAATGGAACGTAAATTTTGCTTAAGATGTAAAGCGCGTTTGCCAGAGCGATGAAAA
>JAGLZJ010000076.1 GCA_023131555.1 Candidatus Bathyarchaeota archaeon
AGAGAAACTAGGAGACGTAGATGCAGAGCAGACGCACAAAGGCTTCCTCACAATTGAACATGATATCCAAGACCTTGTACAAGCTGTAACACGTAACTCCTCTATGAAGATGGATGTATTCCAAATCATGAAGGAGAGGGAGAAGTTTAGTGATGAAGTCCAGAAAGAAGTAGCTCCCGTTCTCAAATCCAAATGGGGAATTGAAATCGCTGACTTGGAAGTGATCCACTTCACAGATGCTCCACCTGATGCAGAAGGCAAATCGTATGACATCATCAAGAACCTAGAGAAGCGACAGGCAAAAGTCATTGAAGCATCCACACGCAAACAAATCGCAACACAAGAACAACAGGCAGCCGTTAGTGAAGCCATAGCTGACAAAGAAGCAAGGACTAAACAGGCAGAAAACGAACAGGAAGCTAGGACAAAGGAGATTGAGAAGGATCAGGCAGTCGGAAAAGCTGAACAGGACAAGGAGAAAGCGATAGCTGAAGCGGAAGAGGCTGCCAACGAACAGAAGATTGAAGCTAAGAGAACCTTGGAAGTTGGGAATGCAGAAGTCGCCAAAGAAGCAACCATTGAGAACGCCACTGGAGAATCTGAATCTACTAAGCTGAAAGGCTTTGCACAAGCAGAAGTAGATAAACAACTTCTCTTTGCAGAAGCAGCAGGTGTAGACAAGAAGGCTGAAGCCTTAAAGAAATACACCAATGCAGGCTTGTCCTTGGAAGTTATCAAAGCTAACGTGGAAATCAAGAAAGCCAACTTTGATGCCTTAGCTAGAGGCTTGGAGAACGCTAAGATCAGCCTTGTGACAAGTGGCGAAAGCAACATCTTAGGACTTAACGTAAGTGCAGAGACAGGTGCAGACCTTGGACAAATGATCATGGCGTTAGCTCAACAGGGAGTAGATGTCACAGACCTATTGGATAAACTGCCAATTACTGAAACCGCAAAGATGGCTATAGCTGCCAACTTAGGCATGGATGTAGTCAAGGAAGCTCATAAGGAACTACCTGAACCGACACAGCAATCAGAACCAGAATCTTCAAAAGCCAAAAAGAAAGAAGCCTAGGAGGTGAGTGCCTTGGCAGACGACAAACAGATCATAGACGTTTCAACGCTGAGTCCTAAAGCCCAAAAACTGCTACAGATCTTTGCTAAGACAAGTGGATACGAAAGCCTCAAGAGAGTAGTGGAGGAACTTGGTTTCTCCATTCTTGAACTGCTTGAGCTTATTGATACATCCAGAGATCCAAGTATCTATCCCCAAGATGCTGTCCTAATCATGACTACTGTGAAGGCAAACTTGGCACGATTCACACGCTTTGGTGAACCTACAAAACTGATGAACCCTGACGCTAAGGATAGCTCCTGAAATTCTTTAGGCATGCATGCATGGGATTCAGCAGGTAAAATCGAAGCAGAGTATAGTCAGTTCTGCAATGACTCGTTTGATGCTATTGAGCCTTCGTTTACAATTCATAAACGCTTGATCATGGAATACTGTCTGTGATGGGTAATGATGCTTGATGATGTTGACCTTCGGATTCTTTCCGAGTTGATGAAGAATGCTAAGATGAGTGACAGGGAGATAGCTAAGAGACTGGAGGGCTCTCAGCCCACAATCACTAGAAGAAGATCTGCGCCTTTCAAGACGAGAGGGAGCGCTCTCCGCTGAGGTTCAGTGGGTTCAGAGAATCCGATGTCCTTCAGGATCTCTTGGATAGGCTTCGCCAGCAAGCTGAAGACGTTGAGTCCATCCGCTCTCAAAGGTAAACCTGTAGTAAAGGGACGCCTTCTGCCTCATAATGGTTCTTTTGATCACTCTACAGACGGCGTTCAGCCTTTAGGTGTGCAACGGACCTTGCTTAGGTTTCGGATGACGGAGTAACGTAAGCCCAGACAGTTACGAGCAGAACAGTGAGAAAAGCTCCCGCAAAACCGGAAAGCATCCACTCCAAGCCCACTGTTGGGAAGACCAACGCCAGCAACCATGGTATTACGAATTTTGCCGTGAAGTTTGCGACGATTCCCGCCATAAAGCCTAGTAGACCGAACATTACGAACATCTTGACTCTGTCGCTCATTTATCTCACGGCTTAAGATGCATTGGTGGCTCTTTTTAGCCTAACTGACACGAAATTGTCTATAAA
Organism: Candidatus Bathyarchaeota archaeon; assembly: GCA_023131555.1. Lineage (GTDB taxonomy): Archaea > Thermoproteota > Bathyarchaeia > Bathyarchaeales > SOJC01 > JAGLZJ01. The sequence goes on from JAGLZJ010000076.1 coordinate 2,157, forward strand.
GGCGAACAAACCGCTCTTCTGTATTAATGCGGAGTTTAAAGCCTAAAACACTTTGGAAAACCCCAGTACTGCCATGTATATACGTGGGTGTTTAGGGCATAATAACAATGCACTAATAGATTCTTGGGCTCCCTCTGTAGTCTAAGGAGGCAAATTCATTATGTCAGAAAAATTCGCTAAGCGATGGGAAGACGGCTCAAACAAGCAACCCTTCACAACAAGGGTCAAAGAATCCGTCAGACCCCCAGGCCCACTCAAACCACGCCTTGACGTAGCCGTCAGACGCATCGAACTCCAAGTTCAAAGACTGGACCAAGCCACTGACCGCTTCGCCGACAGGGACAAGAAGATCTTCGCAAAGATTGTCGAAGCCTACACGAAACACGACATGGCCCGAGCCAACGTCTTTGCAAATGAACTCTCCGAAATCCGAAAGATGGAAAGCATGATCATGCACGCAAGACTCGCTCTAGAACAGATCTCTCTCAGGCTGCGAACCGTCTCAGAACTAGGCGACATTGTCACCACACTAGCTCCAGCAGTAGGCGTACTTCGAACTGTGAAGAGCGGCATGTCAGCGATCTTCCCCGAAGCTGAAAAAGAACTGGGACAGATCGGAACATTGCTCAACGGGATAATCATTGACGCAGGCCAGAGCAACGGTCTCTCAATAAACTTCGATACCGCCAACGAAGACGCTCAAAAGATCCTTGCAGAAGCATCGACTGTAGCAGAGCAGAAGATCAAGGAGAGGTTCCCCGACCTACCAGCTGGAATCCCTGAAATCAGCGAGAAAACAACGACCGCGCCGACCTAGCAGGCGACGAGGAAAATGATCAACCATGTCTGAAACACCACCCAACCTTTTTTCTCATTTAGGCAAACCTGTAAAAGACGAGCAAGGCCGAGTCGTAGGAACAATGGCCTCTTTCCTGGTGACTCCAGGAGGACGAATAGACGGAGTCTTCATCGAACACGGCGACGGCGACATCAAACAATATTCAAGCGACCAGATCACGAATGCCAACGGCGAAGTTGTCCTCTCATCTCAGTTGAAGATGAAAGCCAACAACTTCTGTAATCAGATACCACTACTCTGGCGAAAGACACAGGCCATAAGAGCGCTGAATGAGAAACAGAAGATACCTGACGAGATGTATGACGGCCTATACTCAAGCTTTGAAGGAGCACTAAACCAACTAAAGACTGAGGCAGAAGTGACAATCGCAGACGTCGAAGAAAAAGTAACCGAATGCAAAGGAAAAATCAAAGAACTCAATTCAGCCCTAATCAACCTTGAGATAGAAAGAGAAATCGGCCAGATCAACGACGAATCATACCAAGCCGCAATTCAAATGGTCAAGGACGGAATCACAAAACTCAACGCTGAAAAAGAGGATTTCGAAGCCCTCAAACAGAAGCTTACCAATCTATGCCTCGGAGAAGAACTGAAAACCAAGGACGCTGACACAACTGACGAAGTCGCAGAAGTCGCAGAAACTACCACAACTGATGAAACTGCAGACGCTGAAGAAGAGAAAGAAGAACCAGTCGATTCCCCCACAACAGAGTCAATAGAGGCGTCCCTTCCAGAACCCCCTGAGACATCAGGGGAGAACCCAGTTGTTGTCTACCTAAACGACGGCCAAAGCCAAACCTAACAGCAGACAAGAACGAGCGGGGAGGAACAGAAGATACGGAATCCGTTTCGAACTGAGTCTCCATCGCTTGACAGAATCATCGTAAAATCTATTCGCAGACTTAGAGTCCAGCATGCAAGGCTGGACCAAGCAAATTTCAGGCTACAGCAGAGAGACAAATCTCTCTTCAAAGCAACTACTTTTGCCCTAGAAAAAAAGAACACTGCCCGCGCCTCAATGTGCGCCAACGAATTAGCTGAAGTCAGAAAACTCACAAAACTTCTGTCACAGACGCAGATTGCGATAGAACGCATCATTCTCAGATTAGAGACCGTTAAAGAACTAAGTATCATCATGATTGACCTAAAGCCAGCGTTGAACTCCCTAAAAGGTGTCACAACCAGCCTGGTGAACGTAATGCCAGACATTGCGTCAGTGCTTGAAAACGTCAACGACAGCATAGTAGAAACACTAACCGTAACCAAAGTCACCTCTGACCCCTCAATAATAAGGACAGACCTGAAGACTCCAGGAGGACAAGAAATCCTCCAGGAAGTGAATGCAGTTCTAGAAGAAAGGTTGACTGAAAGCCTGCCTCAGCCTCCGATTTCAGAACCATTGCCAACCCTAGAAGCAGATCAACCAGTTAGAAAGATGGTTGCTTTACCCGTGGGTTGCCCCGAATCCCCAAGAAAAGACTCCGCTGAGAGAGCAGCTAACCCTGAAGCATTCTTCTCCGTGGAGGACATTGAACTGCAGAGCAGGTCCATAACGTTTCCTGAATCCGCG
>JAGLZJ010000077.1 GCA_023131555.1 Candidatus Bathyarchaeota archaeon
ATCCGATACGATTCTTCAGCTTCACCCATCGAAAGATGGGCGGCAGCAGTGTGTTGAAAACGTCGGGCTAGAGCCAATAGGAGGAGTTTCTCATGCGGGGCTAAGGCTGCGATTTCATCTCGTCTCACGCCAGAGTAGACGCTTCCCACAGCTTTCCTAACGTGTTCAGGAGTGACTTCTCCGGATTTCTCTGCATCACCGTATTTTCCTGCTCTCCAAATGAGTTCTATGGCGTATCTGGCGTTTCCGCCTTCTTCTTCACCAAGTTCTGAAGCAAGAATCACTGTTTCTTCGGGGATAACGCCTACTCTGAAGGCGAGGGGGATGCGGTCATTGAGAATGTCTTGAAGCTGCTTTTTTGTGTAGGTGTCTAAGGTAATTATGTTGCTTTGAAGGGTGCTTCTTGTACTTGCATCCAGCCTGCTGAGCCAGCGGAGTTCCCGTAGGATGCAGATGAGGGATAAGCGCCCGGGTTCCTTCGGGCGGCTTTCTGCTATGCGTGTCAGCTTGTAGAGGGAGTCGGATCCTTCGTTCTCAATCAAGGGCTCCAGTTCGTCCAAGGCTATGAGGAGGTAAATGTCTTGTTCGTCCAGGATCTGCATTAGAACTTGCAGGAGTTCTTCTGCAGAGTAGCCCCGTTTTGGAAAGGTTGGGTGGAACTCTGTAACTATTCGTTGCAGCACGAGGAAGAAGCTGCCTTTGTTCTGCCGGCAGTTTACATGAATGTAGTGGAGGGGGATGTTGCGTCTCTGTGCTTCGCGCATGATGTTTTGCCCGAAGTGCTGGGTTAGGACGGTTTTCCCCGTTCCCACTTTGCCGGTCACGATTACTCGCTGCGTCATTTTTCCCGGAGTCTCAAGGGCGTGGCGGAAATATTGGTTCATCAGTTCAAGCTGAAAGTCTCTGTGCTGCAGATAACGGGGAGTGTAGTTGATGTCGAGTTTGGTCTCGTCTCTGAACAGGCTTCTCATAGAGGATCCTCCTTTGCTTCGTTCCTTTTCTGGTGAGGGGGGGATTTAACGTTTCGTGTCTGTTTAGAGTGATGTTCTGGGAGGGATAGAGTGAAAATAGACTTGGAGATTACTACCTTAAGGCAAAAATGGGACCGTGAACATAGTTACGAGGGATTATTGTGAACGTGAATCGATGTCTCTTACTCGCTGCGGTCCTGCTGCTTCTGGTGCAGCTTGCAGCCCAAGGCAACATTGTTGCAGAGATTGATGCATCTTCGATCCTTCGGGTGCCTGGGGATTTCCCCACAATTCAGGCAGCAATTAACGGGGCTGGATCAGGTGACACGATACAGGTTTCTGCAGGCACCTACTACGAACGTGTCGTCGTCAACAAATCAGTCACTCTTCTGGGAGAGGGAAGGGAGACCACGGTCCTTGACGGAGAGTTCAAGCTAGAAACGATAATCAAGGTTACTGCAAACGATGTTAAAGTCTCTGGCTTTGAATTACGGAAGACAGGTTGGGGATGGGCGCGCGCTGGCGTGGAAATCTACGGAGCAGACAACTGTACTGTAACGAATAATCTTCTGTATCACACAGCCCATCAGATCAGGTTAGACAGGTCTCAAGGAACGAAAGTTGTGGGAAACGTGATTACAGCACCGAGTCACCCTTTCCCTCAGTCAGCTTACGGAATCCGAGTGGAGAACTCCGTAGACTGCCTTGTTGAAGGGAACAATGTTTCCAACAACATTGGCGGAATTCATCTTGAGAACGCAACAGGATGCTCGGTAATTGGGAACTATGTTTTCCAGAATGGGCAGGGAATTCGCCTGTATTCTCCTTGTCAGGATAATCGGATACTTGGCAACACTGTGTTCAACAATTCTTATGACGGAATGATTGAAGCCATGCCGGGTAACCAGACCTTGGAGGGGAACATCTTCGTCCACAACAACTTCGTCAACAACTCAGAACGCTTCATCTATAAAGTTGAAGGCTGTCTCTGGGATGATGGAAACGAGGGGAATTACTGGACAGCTTATCAAGGAGTCGACTTGAACAGTGATGGCGTGGGAGATTCGGCGTATCAGGTTGGCTTGGAACAGGATAACCATCCCTTAATGGGGCAGTACAGGGAGTATGAGGTTCAGAAGGGAGACGACGCCTTTAAAATCGGGTTGATCTGTAACTCTTCAGTCTCAGGTTTCCATTACAATGGAACAGTTGTTAATTTCAGCGTAGTCGGGGAAAACGGTACATCCGGTTTCTGCAGAGTACGGGTTCCGGTTTCGCTTGTAAGTCAACCATATCAGGTGTTCGTAAACGGGACAGCTGTGTCATATGACTTATTGCCGATCTCCAACAATACGCTTAGTCACCTGTACTTCACCTATGAGCTTTCGACCAAGGAGGTTGTGATCGTCCCTGAGCTACCCTCTCTGACCCTTTTTCTGCTCTTCATGTTAGTCACACTTCTAACAGTGACCGTCAAGAGAAAGAAATACTTCAAACACTTACGCTCTCCAGAGTATTGAATGCATGATTGTGATGGAGTAAAGGCTTACATGCACGATCCAAAGAAGAAACCGTCCTTACTCCATTCATCTAAAGCGATCTTAATCTCACTCTTTATCATTTCAGCATTGAGTTTTTCTTTGCCGATCTTGTCGTTCGCAGAGCCTTCAGACGGAGTTACTAACCTAGATACCGGATACAGCTACGCTCATATTCAGGAAGCAATCAACGCCCCTGAAACGCTAGATGGGCAGTCGCTCAACGTGGCAAGCGGCACCTACCTCGAGCATGTGACAGTTAACAAGTCTCTGAAGATTCACGGAGCGGGTGTGGAGGAGGTTGTTCTGGATGGGGAGGGTGTCGGCACTGTTGTTCATGTGACTGCGGATGATGTTGAGGTCTCAGGCTTCAGAATAAGGAACAGCGGTAGAGGTTTCCTCAATTGTGGCGTTTTCTTAGACTATTGTTCCGGCGTCAACGTCAGCGAGAACAGCATAACACAGTGTCAATATGGGCTGTATGTTTTCCACTCTCAACACAATATGCTCCGTAGGAACAGGGTCTTTGGGAATTACGAGGAAGGTATTTGGCTGTATTATTCGGAGAATAATCTGCTGTCTGAGAATGAAGCGTCAGGAAACCGATACAACTTCGGAGTCGATGGCGACGGTTTTTCAGACTTCAATAACGCGATAGACGAAAGCAACACCGTGGATGGAGCCCCCATCAAGTACGTAATTGGCGCTACAGACCAGTGTTTCAGCGATCAAGAAGCAGTTGGAACCCTCTACCTGATCAATCCTCGAAACGTGACTGTGAGGGACCTATGCATACAGGATAATGTGTACGGTGTCTTCTGCTGGAATGGCACCGAAGTCAGAATAGAGAACGTCACAACCTCGAACACAAACTACGGAATTCGTCTGCAGAACTGCATTCAAAGCAGGGTGAAAGGCAGCCGGTCTTCAGATAACTGGGTGGGCATCCTGCTCCACGAATCAGACGACAACATCGTTGAAAACAACTTGACGCCAAGAAACGAAAAAGCGATCTCACTGTACGAAGCAGAGAGGAACATACTCAGAGGAAACACTGTCTCGGAGAGTGTTTTCGGAATCAGACTCTACAATTCACACTTCAACGAAATATACCACAACACAGTGGTCAACAACACTCTTCAAGCAGACTCCGTCAACTCTTTCGTTAACACTTGGAACAGCAGCGGAGAAGGTAACTTCTGGAGCGACTACAACGACGATGATCCAAACAAAGATGGGTTAGGTGATACACCCTACGAAATCGATCCGCTGAACCAAGACCATCATCCTCTACTCGGCGCCTTCCACAGTTTCACAACGTCAGAGGAAAAAACAATCACTTTTGTTTCAAACTCAACTATTATAGACATCAGTTTATCGGCGAACCAGACCCTGCGATTCCATGTCACCAATTCAACGGAGGGGCAACGTTTCGGTTTCTGCAGAGTCTGCATCCCGCACTCCGTAATCAGCAGACCCCTCCAAGTCACAGTTGACGGTGGAGACCCAGTTTACTGGGACTACGATCTTCAGGAGAACGGAACACACAGCGGGATATACTTCAGCTATGAGCATTCCAATCGAGAGATAACGATTATACCGGAGCTCTCAACCGTCTACTCAATCATCCTGTCAGCCCTAGGAACAATGACAGCCCTAATCACTCGGAGACACCTAAATCATGGGCGAGACCGCTTCGAGGAAGCATCGGGTTCTGCGAACCGAGAGACCAGAGCTTAAGTAAGCGGAGTTGATCATGTTATTGTTGGTTGGGAAAGCAAGATCACCTCCTTTCTCCTCAGAATGAGATTCTCCTAATTCTCCCCTTTCCCAACCCTTTTCATCTTTAAGCATGTAACAGGAATACTGAGCACGTCTGGAAACCTAGGCAATAAGCTGTAAATTTCTGGAAAAGACGTCTCAAAAGACATAGAATTTAGTTGCAAAACTCTTAATTGCCCAGATGGTTCATTAGTTGTAGCTTAAGGAGAAAGCTTTAATGAAATGGGAGAAAAC
>JAGLZJ010000078.1 GCA_023131555.1 Candidatus Bathyarchaeota archaeon
AATGTGTTGCTGCAATCGAGTGGGATGAAGTCAATGGTCCCTGCTAGACTGAATGAAATGACGAAACGTGGCTTAGTTTTCAAGCCAGATCGTGTGCGCCCAGAGTTCAAACTGACCTCTCAAGGCGAGAAATGGATCAAAGAGACCGTCTTGCCCAGACTGAAAGAGAACAAATGATCCCTCTAGTCGTCCAGTAGTTCTAATGGCTATTCACGATCGGCTTTCAGTGGTCCTGATTGCGGTGGACGCTTCTGTAGGTATTGATACCGTCGCGGTCTGCCAACTCGAGTAAGAATTCCCTCTCTCACTAGATCCACTAGAGCGTGAGCGACAGCAGTACGGTCATAGTGAAAGCCTCTTCGTCCCATTTCACCATGAACCTCGCCCAGACTGTGTGTAGCACCGAACCATCCTTCTTTCCACAAGCTCAGGATTATCCCCTTGCATGTTGATGACTCACAACTATCCGCAATACGAGAACTCCATTCGCAACATGGGCAGGATCAATGTGGCGAAGCTAAGCAATAGCAGTTGCACGTTTCGACTTGACGTGGACGCGAATCTATCGGAGTCTGAAGCAATTGAGGCTGTTCAAGCCCTACTTGGTAACGATTTAATCCAGAGTAGCTACCCAGAGACTCTCCGTCTGGCCCATATCTATTCAACATTCACCGCAGCCGAGGTCTTGGGTATCCAACGGTACGTCGCGCAGGAGAGTAACCTGAAGATAATACACCGACCCAACATTCGCAGAATCCTATTCGGCCGATTTGGCAAGGGTCCAGAAGGATAGCAATATGCGCTTATTCAGAAAAGAAGGATCTACACTGCAAATTATCAGCTTTCCAGGGGAAGATGTTGAAAAAGGAGATTATCTAAAGATCACTGATTCAACAGGAAGAAGCCTGATAGTCCAGGTAATTGACACAGAATACGCGAACATCCCAGGCGTCCTGGAGGAACTTCTTCGGAACCACAACGACTCGTCTATAAGAGGAGAAGATGTGGATCCTTTTGAGGTCGCGAACCATATCGCCTTCATTCAAGATGCACTTCTACTCATCTGCAAGATACGTGCGACTGACCTTGAAGGTGAACTAGTACACGCAAACCCATGGCTTCCATCACGCACAAAAGCTAGAATCAAAAGACTTCCCGTTGATCAGCTACTCGCGCCTAACAGGAATGGTGACTTCATTGTTCATTTAGGTGAAACAACTAGGCGAAAGGAAGTTAATATCGATATCCGAGCTCTCGATGGCGCACTCAACATCATTACTGGCAAGAAAGGCACTGGGAAATCTCACGTCTCCAAACTTCTGACTCTCAGCCTAGTGTCGAATGGTGCTCCAGTAGTGATATTTGACCTAAATGGCGAGTATGCTGGTCTCAGCAGAGACATTTCAGGGGAGCCGAACCACCTTCAAGATAGAATAATGGTTCTGACCCCTGGGGAGAATTTCAAGGTTACATTAGGTCAACTGAACATTCGCGTAATGCTCAGCATTCTCGTAAACACTCTACATCTTCCCGGAACATCTGCACGGGAGTTCAAAAGGATTTGGCGTTATCTTACCGAAAGAAACTCCTTAACACTGGCTAGTCTAGGCGTAGCAATACGAGACTGGAAGTGCAATCAGCATGTACGCGACGCTCTCTTCTCGCGATACTACACGTTGATTAATACAGGGCTGCTAACTGATCAAACTGATTGCACATCGTTGGAGAAAGAGTTACGAAAAACCCAACTCGGCGGTGCAGTCGTCATCAATCTTCGAGACACCTCAACCACAAACAGATATATCGTCGTCGAGTACGTTCTGGGCAAACTCGTCGAATTGCTGGTCGAACGACGACTACGGTCAATCTTTCTATTTGCTGAGGAAGCACACCTCTATTTGAGGGAAACCTATTGGAATGACATCGTTACGCGGATGAGACATTACGGGGCCTTCACCACATTCATAACTAATCAGCCAGACACAATTCAGGAAAGTATCTACCGCCAAGCTGACAACCTATTCTTGTTTAACTTCACAAGCTCTCATGACCTTGAGACCATCTCGAGGGCATCCAGAGTAGATTCAGAAACCATCAAATCAGTAGCCAGAGATCTGCCTCCCCGTCACTGCCTTGTTTTAGGAAGAGTTGTCAATGATTTTCCAGTTGTGGCAAAGGTGAGAGAACTAGACGTTTTAGCAATGGGTGAGACACGTCTGTTCTTCGGGGAATCCCGAAGTCGTTCTTCAAGTCAATAGGCTAATGATCATGCGCTACTTTGAGAGTTTCTGGCCGCAGTTTCCGCAGAATTTTGTTCCAGGTGGATTCTTAGTGTTACATTTCGAGCATGTGATCTCGGTTTGCTTAGTCGCTTTTGGAAGTGGCTTTCCGCAGTTTCCGCAGAACTTCGTTTTTGCAGGATTCTCTGCTTTGCACTTGGGGCAGATGACTGGTGGAGTTGGTATCATACTGTTTCCGCAGTTTCCGCAGAACTTCATCCCAGATACGTTCTTGGCGCCACACTTCTGGCAGACGACGACTTCTTGAGGTTTTCCTTCTTGGGCTTTCTGCATCTGTTGAGACATCATGAAGGGCATAGTCAACCCTATCCCAGCTCCTACTCCTGCGGCAGCAGCTCCTCCACCTCCTGATCCTTTCAGTTCTGACGCAGTCTCCTTCATGTATTGCATTGTCAAGGCTTGAGCGCCGATTCCGGATGAGAACCTTCTGGCTTCTTCAGGGATTCTGATGCCTTCAAATACGCAATCGATGATTTTGACGCCGATTCTTGAGGCTTCGTCACTGATTTTCAACGCGACTTTGTCGGTTGTGACATCTACATTCTTCACAAACGCGAAAATGTCGTAGTCGCCTACCTCATCTATTATCCTTTCGTTTACGAATCCTCTAAGGTAATCTTCGATATCCCCGGATGTTGTTGCACCCCGATTTCCGAAAAACTCCACAACAAAAAGCTTCGGATCCTCAACTTTGTGGAGTAGATAACCATGGAAACCCACTTCTGCCTGATATTTGATTTCTCCACTTGGCGCTGAGTACGCTTTCCCACCGAAGTTACTTCGGAACTGACTGTTGCTGACAAAAACAACTTCACAGTTAAAGACGTCCCCAATTATTCCGATGGCTTTTAGCACCCCCGTTAAGAGAGGCACGTTATTGCTTGTTATCGTGTGTCTTCCTGGACCAAAAACATCATACGCTTTTCCGTCCCTGAAAAACACTGCCCATTGATTCTCTTTCACAATTACCTGACTGCTATATTTGAGGGAAAGATTGGGAAATCTGTAGGCGATTTCATCCTCTTTAGCATGATCCCAAGAGACTCTTTCAATCACAGGCATTCTTCTACACCTCCGGATATCTGAACTCCTTCTCTCTCTCGTTCCATTTCGATTCGAATTCAAGAACCATGGACTTCACACTCTTCACTTTCTCAGTCAAACTACTCCACTCCTCGTTTTCGCTGTCATCATGCAATCTCTTGACCTCCTCTTTGATCCCTGCAAGACTCTCCCCTAATGACTTATCGTAATTGAACACTCGAGCCAGCTCATTTTCTCGAATGCTCCCCTTGCGATCCATCAGTCCTGCGTAACCATAGTCAGCCCTGTGAACCTTCTCCCCAACTCGATCTAAGGTCTGAATCACTTTTTTGAGATGGCTACCCGCCTCTTCCTGCGAAGATTCCAGAGCGGCCAAGTAAATCTCCTCCCATCTATGACGCAACGCCTTGAAGTCCGAATAGTAAATGTCTCGAAGTTGCTTGTCAAGTTCTCGCAAGTCTTCCTTTGTTCCATACCCTCCCGTGATCACATTTTGGATCTTGGCGAATACGCCTTGCCTGCTTTTAACAGCGTCAATTGTTTCCTTCTCAGACATACTCAACCCGTCTTTTGGATAGCTTTCCTTGCATAAATTCTTTCCGCGATGCGCGACGCTCGCACAGAACCTCAGAAGAATGGACTGGAGAGCAGGGAGTAAGCCTTTATAAGAACCACCATCTCTCTTAGGAACGAAATAATGTAGGTCAGAGTCTTGCCGACACCATATGATGTTCCCCCTCGGATATTCATCGAGAAGCTAGCACAATACGTAAGGGATAATGTGGACGAAGTAACACCTCCATCTTGGGCTCCGTATGTGAAAACTGGCGTTCATACTACCCATCAACCTCAAGATCCTAATTGGTGGTACACTCGCTGTGCATCTCTCCTTCGGAAGACCTACACCAAAGGTCCAGTCGGGGTAGAAAGACTGAGAGCACAATATGGAGGCAGGCAAGATAGGGGGGTGCGTATTGAACGTGCTAGAAAAGGTTCAGGAGGCAACATTAGAAAAATCTTCCAACAGCTAGAGTCTGCTGGACTTTTAGAAAGCACAAAGGGGAAAGGTCGTATTCTAACGAGTGATGGAAGGCGCTTACTCGACACCATCGCTACAGAAATAAAGTCAAATCTAGAGAAAGAGATCCCCGCCCTATC
>JAGLZJ010000079.1 GCA_023131555.1 Candidatus Bathyarchaeota archaeon
GCGTAGTAGACGATGTCGAAGATGTCGATGTCCCCATCGTCATCCGAATCTGCCCATGGATCGTACGCTTCAGTTAGCGTGGACACGCCGACTGATGCTCCAATGATGAGTGACGACAGAATCAACAACACTGCTGTTCGCAAAATCGCTTTCATCGTTTATTGTCACCTCCTTCCGTTCCCTTTGCCAATTAGTTGGTACTCAGAGGATGAATAAATAACCTGATAGAAGAAGGTTCTATTCCTCTCAGAGATTTCGTTGGAAAGGGTTACCAGCTTTCCCCGTAGTTGACTGCTGCTTGGGCTGAGATGTAGTATTTTCCATAAACATTAAAGAAACACAAGAGGAAAAGACTGTCACATGTAGAATGGGTGTGTGCGTAGATGGGAACCTTTGCTCGGATCTGCCGCTATATTCCAAAGAGCTGGATGCTGTTTCTTGTGAGCATAGCTTGCATGCTAGCGGGCACAATTGTCAGCGTGCAGATTCCGCTTTTGACAAGAGACGCTATCGACGACATTCTTATTCCGCTGGCTCAGGGATTTGATGTTGAATTAGGTCAGGATCTGCTTTTAGTTTTGATATTGAAACTCGTAGGGTTCACTATGGTTATTGGCGTGTTGTTTTTCCTTCGGCGGTATACAGGCACGTATTTCTCTCAGAAAGTGGTGTACGACATCAGGAATGACGTGTTTGTTTCGCTACAGCACCAAAGTTTCGCGTTTTACGACAAAACACACACGGGGCAGCTTCTGGCGAAAGTAACAACTGACATGGACAGAATCCGGAGGTTTTTAGGGTTCCAACTCGCCTTTCTGATGTCATCCGTAATTCTTCTTGTGGTCGTCATGTATACAATGTTTTCCATCAACACCATGCTGACCCTCTTCCTGTTGCCACTTATGCCCTGTATCTTTGCAGTCTTCTATGCATTTGGAAGAAAGATCCGTCCAGTTTTCACGGAGATGCGAGAACAGTATGGCAGTTTAACCTCTGTGTTGCATGAAGCCATCACAGGGGTCAGGGTGGTGCGAGCGTTTGCACAAGAAGAGTTCGAAAGAGAGAAGTTCACGTCGAAGAACGACAATTACTTTGCAACCGTGTTAGCTTCAGCGAAAATCAGAGCGTTCTACATCCCGCTCGTAGGTTTTCTCTTAGCGTTGGGCACGGTCACAATCTTTTGGTACGGAGGGTCTGAAGTGATACAAGGAATGTTAACCATTGGAGATTTAGTTGCGTTCAACGCGTACTTGGCGATGTTAGCAACGCCGATGCGGTTCTTCGGCATGTTTATATCGGGTTTTCACCGGACAATGGCGTCTGGCGACAGAATCTTCGAAGTGATGGACGCGGAGAGACAGATCACGGAGAAGCCCGATGCCCTGACGCTACCACCATTAGTTGGCACCGTAAAATTCGAAAACGTCTCCTTCAGCTACGAAAAACATCGACCCATTTTAAAGAACATCACCTTTGATGCCAAGCCGGGAGAGACCGTCGCCCTCCTAGGAGCAACGGGCTCTGGAAAAAGCACGATTATTCGGCTTATCCCCCGTTTCTACGACGTGTCCTCAGGAAAAATCACGGTTGATAACTACGATGTGAGAGACGTTAACCTCAAGTCGCTTCGAAACCAAATAGGCATAGTTTCGCAAGAAACGTTCCTCTTCTCCATAACAATCAAAGAGAACATCGCTTATGGTAAACCAGCAGCTAAAATAGACGAAATAGTATCCGCAGCAAAGGCTGCAAGAGCTCATGAGTTCATTGCAGCACTGCCGAATGGCTATGACTCACGACTGGGAGAGAGAGGAGTAACCCTGTCAGTTGGTCAACGGCAACGAGTCGCCATCGCAAGGGCTTTGCTGATGAATGCAAGGATCCTCATCTTGGACGATTCAACTTCCAGCGTTGATGTAGAAACCGAATATGAGATTCAGCAGGCTTTACGTGCGTTACTCAAGAACAGAACCGCTTTTGTGATCACTCAACGAGTTTCAACCATCAGAAACGCCGATAAAATCGTTGTGCTTGAAAAAGGAGAGATTGTGGAAGACGGCACTCATGAAACTCTGATGGCGAAAAAAGGCGTCTACTACCAGATTTATCAGACGTTATACGAAACACAGCCGCCTATCAAGGAACATGCATCAGACCCTGCATCGCCAAACCAGGGGAACCCCAAGCAATGACCGCCCACCATCCGGGGCATGGACCGCACCATAGACATGGATTCAGTTTGGACGACATCGAAAAAACACACACACGGAAGATACGAGATCGAGTGCTGCTCGCATGGCTGCTTAGGTACCTACTGCAATATAAGCGGCGATTCACGATCACAGTAGTCGCTGTCGTCGTTGTTTCGTTAACCGGGCTGTTACCTCCTTACCTCCTCAAAGTGGCCATTGACAACTACATAGTCAACAGCGACTTCGCTGGACTCACGATCATAGCTCTGATCCTGATCGGAGTCTATCTCATCAACTGGATTTCGGACTATCTACGGACATATCAGATGTCGTGGATGGGAGAAAACATGGTGAACCAACTAAGGAAGCAACTGGTTTCGCATCTTCACGAGCTTTCATTCGGCTTCTATGATCGATCTGAAGCAGGTGAAATCATTTCACGGGTCACTAATGACACAGACACTCTGAGCCAAATATTCGTTCAAGGAGTTCTTACATTGATCAGCAACGTTTTGACCCTGATAGGCATTGTAGCCATAATGCTTTGGCTAAGTGTCCCTATGACGATAGCCGCGTTTTCAGTCATACCTCCACTGATCTTGATAGTCTTTATTTTTCAATCCAGACTAAGAAAGGCTTACAGGGCAACACGGAAGAAAATCGCAGTTATCACAAGCAGACTGGAACAAAGCATTTCAGGTATAAAAGAAATTCAGTCTTTCACACGGGAGCTAGACACCATCAAAGATTTTAAACAAGCAAACATAGAAAACCTTCAGGCTAACGTGCAAGCGGGCAAGCTCTTTGCTCTCCTCATGCCAACTGTTCAAATAGTTGGAGCCATTGGAACAGGTATCGTCCTATGGTTTGGTGCCATGTCAACCATAAGCGGATCAATAACGCTGGGAATCGTTATAGCCTTCCTCCTCTACGTAAACAAATTCTTCCACCCATTAGTCGATTTGACAACGTTCTACAACACTGTTCAATCAGCCATGTCTGCAGCGGAAAGAATATTCGTAACTCTGGCTACCAAACCTGAAATTGTAGATGCCGAAGATGCAGTTGAGCTTGCACAAGTAAAAGGAGAGATCATTTTTCACTATGTAACTTTTGGTTACGATCCAGATTACTCTGTACTAGAGGACGTCAATATCCACATTGACCCGGGAAAAACGTTGGCGATTGTAGGTCCGACAGGAGCTGGGAAAAGCACCATTGTGAAGCTTCTGAGTCGATTTTACGAGCTTCAGCAGGGAACCATAACAGTTGATGGCTTGGACATACGAAAAGTAACCTTAAATTCGCTTCATAAGCAGATGGGGGTTGTGTTACAGGAGCCTTTTCTCTTTTCTGGCACGATAAGGGAAAACATAACGTATGGAAAACATAACGCAACTGACGACGAAGTAGCGCAGGTTGCGAAGTCTGTTGGAATCCACAAATTCATAAGCAGTCTCCCAGAAGGATACGAGACGAATGTCGGTGAAAGAGGATCGAGACTTTCGGTCGGACAAAAGCAACTTGTCTCTTTTGCCAGAGCCCTCCTTAGCGATCCTCCAATCTTAATCCTTGACGAGGCAACTTCAAGCGTTGATCCCTATACCGAACTGAAGATAAAGAAAGCCCTTACAGTTCTCATGAAAAACAGAACGTCACTTGTCATCGCCCACAGACTCTCAACCGTCAGGAACGCTGACAACATCATCGTCATTAACGAAGGAAAAATAGTTGAGGAAGGAAATCACATGAAACTCATGAAAAAGAAAGGCATGTACCATCGCCTCTACAAGAAGCAATTCAAAGACCTATAATCGATGCGCGAACACAATGGTGTACACAAGTTTCTCCGGCTGCGCGTGCGCGTGATGTCTAAAATTAAATGTTCAAACACTTCTAGGAAGATAGAAAGTAGAACAAACTATGGGTATTATTTTAAGGAGCATCCCAATTGCTGGAAGTCTATTATTATTAGGTTCTGTAATCTTGCCTTTTATAGAATTCACCTATATTCCTGCGATAGGGATACCGGAACTCAGGTTCATTAAATGCAAACTCTGGTCACACAGGATCTTTTGCGAAGGGTTCGGATGGCCAACTCGTTCGGAAAC
Source organism: Candidatus Bathyarchaeota archaeon (assembly GCA_023131555.1). Lineage (GTDB taxonomy): Archaea > Thermoproteota > Bathyarchaeia > Bathyarchaeales > SOJC01 > JAGLZJ01. Next base: position 4,304 of record JAGLZJ010000079.1, read on the forward strand.
ATGGTTTTCTGATTATTGGTTACACGATTTCTTCATGAAAGAATACCAGCTTTCAACAGTCATGGTCTTTCTCTTTCTGCTTCAGATTTTCGCATTGATAATCGCTGTCGCTTCAATCATCTCCCCAAAAAGAGCATTTG
>JAGLZJ010000008.1 GCA_023131555.1 Candidatus Bathyarchaeota archaeon
TAGCCTTTGGGTCGATCTGACGGTGTAAAAGTTGCTCAAGGTGTTCAGGGTTGATACGGAGAAGGGCTTCTTCTTTGGTGAGGAATTTCTCCGTCACCATGTCGCATGATGTCTTAACCAGAGCGGTAGCATTCATCTTCCCATTTCTGGTCTGGAGCAAATAGAACTTTCCTTGTTCGATAGTGAATTCGAAGTCTTGTACCTCGCGGTAGTGCTGCTCTAGTATGCATCGGATTCTCTCAATTTCTTCGTACTGTTTGGGCATCTCCTTTTTCAACTGAGCTATGGGTTTAGGTGTTCTTATCCCTGCGACTACATCTTCACCTTGGGCATTGACCAAGTATTCTCCGAAGAGAACATTCTCACCAGTTCCAGGATCTCTAGTGAAGCCGACGCCAGTTGCTGAGTCATTACCCATGTTACCGAAAACCATGGTACAGATATTGATTGCAGTACCATTGGCCATTTGGGGGGTGATCCTAAACTCTTTGCGATAGGCGACAGCACGTTTCCCCATCCATGAACCAAAGACTGCTTCGAGTGCCATTTGAAGTTGTTTCCAGGAGTCTTGAGGAAATTCATGGCCAAACTCCTCTTTGACGACTTTCTTAAACTCTTTGCAGATTCTGATGAATCCTTCTGTGTCCAGATCCGTGTCAAATTCTATGCCGAGTTGTTTTTTGGTTTTCTCTAGGATTTCATCGAAATGATTGTCGTTTATCCCGAGTGCAATCTTACTGAAGAGTTGTATGAACCTGCGGTAGGTGTCATAAGCAAAACGGCGGTTTTTTGTTGCTTTTCCAAGTCCCTCTACGACTTGATCATTGAGTCCAAGATTGAGTATGGTGTCCATCATACCGGGCATCGACATGGCTGCTCCAGATCGAACAGACACAAGCAGTGGATTTTCAGCTCTGCCAAAGCCCTTTTGGGTCTTATCCTCAAGATGTTTCATATGATCCACCACTTCAGCCATGAGGTTGTCTGGGAGTTGCCTGTGGTTAGCATGGTACTGGCGACAGGCATCGATTGTAATGGTAAACCCTGGAGGAACCGGAAGTCCGATCTGGGTCATCTCAGCTAGGTTAGCTCCTTTTCCCCCGAGAAGTTGTTTATTCTTGCCATCGCCCTCCTCAAAATCAATGACAAACTTCACTTTCTCCATAATTCACTCATCTCTGGTTTCTATCGCTGCATTATGCTTGGTCATAGTTATCTCTCTTTTTTCCGTTTAGATACTTAGGCATGTAGTCAAAATACCAACCTATATTTCTGATGGATTAAAATCGCGAAGGGTCATAACATCTGGTTTACAGCATGGAATTTAAACGCGAATCATTTTAGGTACATGCGTGCGCGCAGAAAGGTTAGTTCGTTTCTACCATTGTATGGCAAGTTGCATCTTAACTAAATTTGAGTTTCATTTCTTTCTATGGACAAACTCCATAACACCAGACGCCTTCGATTGACGACGTATGAATTGTCCGCCGAACATGCCTTCAAGATACCCCTGCAGATATGTGACTGGAAGGATACATGACTCGACTCTTATGTGATCCGTAATGTGAGCGAACTTCCCCCATCCCATGATCTCCATTTCTCTCAATACTATCGGCCAATTACGTGGGTCGGAAAGATCTAAGTCTTTGAAAAAAGGATTGGTGACTTTTCTTTTAAGGGCTGATGTTCTTGCAGCGTTGAGGATCTCTTGATTGGTCAGGATATGGAAAAAATCCAGGATCATTGTTGTATCCATGAGCATGACTCGCCCTCCTCCCATTCGATAAGTGAAAGGCAGCCAGTCGTGCATTCCCAACCGTCTATAGTATTCCAATGCGGTACTCAGAGTTTCTTCCTTGCTGCTCACAAAGCGAGTTTTTTCCAAGAAAGTTAGGTAGCGGAATAGGTCATCGGTTACTTGGAATGTTACTGTTTTCAACCCTGTGCCTCTCGCGTCGAAAGGGATGTTTGAAATATCAATTAAGCCTTCCTTTCTGGCTTCGAGTTATTCAACCAGCCTTTTCGGGCGTCTTTCGCGTCAAGATGCATAACCATGCTTTGTTCTGCCAGAATTTAGGCTCCATCTCCTTCTCTAGAAGCTCCCTTCCTTTCCATAAAATTCCCGTTGAGACAAGCTTCACGGATTTTATCTTCTCTTGTATGTTCATCTCCCATTTAGCTCCACAATTGCTGCAAAGGATGTAGTTGAGCCTACGCTCCGGTTCCACATCAACTTCAAGATCTTCAAAACAGCAGAATGGACACCAGGGAAAATACTTCGAAACGTGGGATTTCACTTCTTGCGGGGTTTTTCCCATCGGAACCAATCCTCTCACAGACCTGTTGAATTGATGATTCTATCCCTTAGATGTCCGGAATCCTGCTCTTTCAATGATTTTCGGAACAATCCATTCGAATCCAATTGCCATGGTGTGTATTCCTGCAACTTTCGTGCTTTTTCTGATTCCCTTAAGCAGTTCTCCGAAGATCTCAGTGTTCGCCTCATATACCGGTTCCTTACCCCCTGCCTTCTTTGCCTTCCGAAGAACGTCTTGAATCTCCTTGGGGACCTTTATGCCTGGGACGAATTTCACCATCCATTCCATCATTCCTATGGATTTGAAGGGGGCGACTCCGATCAAGATCGGCGTCTTTATAGAATATGTCTCAATGGCCTCCATGAAGTTCTCTGCCTGTTCGACACTATATACACACTGGGTTTGAATGAAGTCTGCTCCAAGCTTCACTTTTCTTTCAATCTTTAGGATTTCTGGCTCTAGTGGGTTGGCGTTCGGGGCTGCTGCAATGCCGATGTTGAATTTTGGGGGTTCCTCAATCTTGTTGTTGTTTAGATCGAGACCTTCATCAACCATCTTCTTGAGCATGTAAACGAAACCTGCAGAATCAAGGTCAAACACAGGTTTAGCTTGGGGTGTATCTCCTACCGTTGTATGGTCTCCTGTTAGGGCAAGAATGTTCTTAATTCCCAAAGCACCTGCAGCAAGCACATCCGATATAAGCGCCAATCGGTTTCGATCTCGAGTAGTCATCTGATATACTGCTTCCACTCCTGCTTCTCTCTGAATAAGATAGGAAGGCACGAGGGCGTTCATGTATCCGAAGGCAGTGGGATTGTCTGTAATGTTAACCGCTACCACGTGATCCTTCAGCGTCCTTGCTCCTTCAATAACTTCTTCAAGGTTAGTGGTTTTGACTGGTTCAAGTTCTCCTGTAAACACGAATCTGCCTTGGTTGATCTGTTTCATCAGTTCTCCATAGGCTTCGCTACTCATTGGAGCTCTTTCCTTCATCGCTATCGATGCTTGCTTCTCTAGGGTGTTCCGAAACTCTGTAGTCTCTTGGAGCTCTGAACTTTGTGAACAGGTCTAAGCGACCCCTCTCTTTCAAGCGATTGTAGATCAGAATCCAGGCGCAGTCGTTTTTCCATCCGCCGACTTCACATTTACCTTCCGTTTGACCTCCACAGGGTCCATTTAGCAGGCTTTTTGCGCATCGGGTTATTGGACATATGCCGCCAGTCTCGAAGAGTAAGCAGTCGCCACATGCGCTGCACATTTCATAGAATTTGTCTGATTTCGTGTCGTGCATCCCTAGAAACTTCGTGTCAGTTCCTGGGATGACTGGAGTCGATTCACAAATCTCTGCTAGAGTCTGAACTCCAACTCCGCAGCCAAGACAGAGAATGCCATCGTAGTCTTCCATCCATGGTTTTAACGCAGTCGCAGAGATCTGTCGGTCGCATTGACGAAGGATCGATATTGCCTTTATTGCAGTAGGCTCTTCTCCCTTCATCTTTTTCTCCATTTCAAGAAGAGACTTCAGGATCTTCGCCTGCCTTTCTCCTCCAACTTGGACGACGGAAGCGCATCCGTCACATCCAACGATTAGAAGCTTCTTGAAGTCCTTCGTCATCTCAAGGATTTTGCTCAAGTGCTTCTGCTTAACAATTATCAAACAAGACCCACTGCCTGAAGAAAGGCAGAGAAAGCTGGATCTTCGATATAAGAATTCCTCTGACAAGATTTGGAGGACGACTTCTCCTTGTGTACGGAAATTTAATATTGCTGTTGACTTCCTTTATGACTTCTTCCCCCAAAGGAAAATCAAACAGGTTAGATGGAGGATTCTAAAACGTCTGTCTTGCAGGAGCAAGAGAAGCATCCACCGTGTCGTAGAGCTTGCCCGGCGCACGTGAATGTTCAGGCTTACATAGGTCTTGTAGCTCAAGGAAGATTTGAAGAGGCGCTTGAGGTCATAAGAAGATCGATTCCATTTCCATCTGTATGCGGTAGGGTCTGTTTCAGTCCGTGTGAAGACGCTTGCACCAGAAGAGACATCGACGGATCCGTCGGGATTCGCATTTTGAAGAGGCTTGTCGCAGACAAGGAATTCGAGACTGAGACTCGCGCGAAAGCGAAGCCCGTCCCTAAATCCCGCAACGAGAAGATAGCGGTGATTGGCTCAGGACCCGCCGGACTCACCGCAGCCTATGAGTTAGCGAAAACTGGCTACCCTGTCACTGTATTCGAGACTGCAGCTGAGCCCGGAGGCTGTTTAAGGTATCACATCCCAGAATATAGACTGCCTGAAACTGTGCTTCGATTAGAGATAGAGTACATCAAGGAGACTGGAGTCGAGATCAAGACACAGATCACGGTCGGAAAAGATATCTCCTTTGAGAATTTGAAGACAAGCTACGCTGCAGTTTTCTTAGCCACCGGCGCTCACCGGTGTATCAACCTGAACCTGGAAGGAGAGCAACTGAATGGAGTCCTTCACGCCACCACCTTTCTTGAAAAAATGCGTCAGGGTGAACCTACTGACCTTGGGGAAAGTGTGGCAATCATCGGCGGCGGAAACGTTGCAGTTGACGCAGCACGCACAGCCCGAAGACTCGAATCTGGGTCAAAACGAGTAACCGTTGTCTACCGAAGATCGGAGAAGGAGATGCCAGCCCACCGGAAAGAAGTCGAAGACGCTAGGTATGAAGGTGTAACTTTCCACTTCCTTGCCGCCCCCACAAGAATCCTCGGAAAAAAAGGACGTGTCATCGGATTGGAATGCATTAAAACCTCCTTGGGACCACCAGACCAAAGCGGTCGTCGACGCCCAGTTCCCATCGAAGATTCAGAATTCGTGCTTCCCGCCGACTCCATCTTGACAGCAATAGGTGAAATCCCTGAAACCTCGTTTCTCCCCAAGGATATCGAGGTTGCTAAGGGAAACAGAGTTGTCGTCGACGAGGTGACTCTGCAGACCAACATCCCAAATGTCTTCGCAGGAGGCGACGCTATCACAGGGCCCGCTTCAGTGATTGAAGCCATTGCTGCTGGTAAAAAAGCCGCGATCTCCATAGATAGGTACATCCGAGGAGTTGACCTCAAGACTGATAGGGAAAGAGAGGTCCCTGAAACAACGTGGCTTTCAGAAGACACGCAGATTGACACTAAACCGTCGCAGATAATGCCCTGCCTTGAGAGGGAGCAACGTATTAGTGGATTTCAAGAAGTTGAGTTAGGGCTGCCTGTCGTAGCCGGATTAATCGAAGCTCGCAGGTGCCTGTTCTGCGGTCCCTGTACCGAATGTCTTGAACCGGAAGACTACTGTGAGGCAGATGAACCAATCATAGATGAAGACAGATGCATCGCATGCGCCAACTGCCAGAAGATCTGCGAATACGGCGCGATAAAAGTGGAGAAATCAAGAGCGAAAGTTGACTCCACTCTCTGTAAAGGATGTGGCACGTGCCTTGTGGAATGTCCAGCAGACGCGATTTCGATGAAGCGCCTCTCAGACGAGAAGATTCTCTCGAAAATCCAAGAAGCTGCGACTGAAGCAGGAAAATCTGAAACCCCCCAAATCGTTGCATTTCTCTGCAAATGGTCATACAGCCCCAAAGTTGAGCTGAAGTGGCCCAAGAATGTACATGTAATTCAAGTGAAATGTAGCGGAAGAGTTGACCCTCTTCATGTTCTGGAAGCTCTAAACTGCGGTGCCGACGGAGTACTCGTCGTTAGCTGCCCTCCAAAGGACTGCCATTTTGTCTCTGGCGGAGACGCGGCTCACAGACGATTAAGAAACCTGAAAAAACTGATCAAAGTTGTCGGAATCCCTCCACAGCGAATACAGATCCAAGAGTCTACTGTAGGAGAAGAACAACGAATAATTCAGTGCATGAACCGATTCACAGGAGCTCTCAAACAAGGTCAATTCACTTCTACTATGGTCAAGGCTCGGACACCCTGAAGCGCTCCCGAGAAACTTATGTAGTGCAGTGCTAAGAACATACTGTTTTGATGAGTCTCATGAACAAGCGCAAATTAGGTTTCGACGAGACTTTAGGAAAGAACGTAGTTTCAGCCAATCGCTGCGTAGGATGTGCAACGTGCGTTGTTGTGTGCCCATTCAGCTGCCTGAACTATGAAGATGGTCAGCCTAGACTCGTGAAGGACTGCGAAGAATGTGGCATTTGCCCACGAGTATGTCCTAAATTCAACTGGTCTTGGTCCGAAGCTGAGGAATTCGTTTTCGGAAGAAGAAGAAGAGCTGACGAAGATTTTGGCATTAGCCGAAAGCTGATACTGGCTCAAGCCTCCGACGAGGAAATAAGGAAAAAGGGTCAAGATGGCGGATTTGTGACAGCTCTTCTCATCCACTCCCACAATGAGGGAATCATAGAAGGCGCGGCTCTGGCAGGACATACGGAGGGGAAACCGTTCTATCCTTCCCCACTACTAGCAACGACTTCGCAGCAGATTCTGAGAAGTTCTGGAACCCGCTACACCTATTCCCCAAACATGCTTGCGCTAAAAGAAGCTGTCACAGAGAAGAAGAGCTTAGCTTTTGTGGGCACACCCTGCCAGGTACACGCGGTTCGAAAAATCCAGATGTTTCCTCTGAAGAAGTACGCTGCTCCGCTGCAATTTACAGTAGGGTTGATGTGTACTGAAAGCTTCACATACAAAGGATTGTTCGAAGAAGAGTTGGGGCGAAACCTGAACGTCAAACTCAATGATATCAGGAAAATGAACATCAAAGGAAAAATCTTGATCCACCTGAAATCAGGAGTAACCGAAGAGATCTCATTATCTGACGTAAAGAAGTATGTTCGTCCGAGCTGCCATAATTGTAGCGATTTCAGTGCAGAGCTAGCTGACATATCAGCCGGTGGTTTAGGTCTGAACGGATGGACGTTCGTTGTTGTCAGAACCGAAAAAGGAGAAGAGATCTTCAATAGCGCTCTGGACGCGGAGGCACTAGTAATAAGACAGGTTGAGGAGGAACCTTTCGCCTTGAAACTCCTCTCAAAGCTAACTAAAAGGAAACTGAAGAACGCTCCGCGATGAATAGCGCAACTTGTGTGAAATTACGTTTGCACACTCGTCAACAACGATTCGCAAGAGGAACTGACTCTTAATGGGTGAGGATGAGTCTTCTCCAGACGGTATCTTTGAACTCCTTCAAGAAACGGATAAGAAACGCAGGAAGATTACACGAAGTCAGCTCCTCGAAACAGTGAAGGTCAAGCAGTTTTTCGATGACGGGAACATCACCATTAATGAAAGGACGTGCCAAGGTCTTGAATGTGAACTCTGCATAAAAATATGCCCTACGAATGCACTCTACTGGCGTGACGGCAAAGTCGGCATCATTAACGACCTGTGTGTCTACTGTGGAGCATGCGTAGTCGCCTGCATTGTAGACGATTGCATCGTAGTGACAAGGACACGAGAGGATGGGAAGGTGGAACGGTTCAGCAAACCTACTGACGTCACAAAACTTTTCCGCACAATAAATTCCGAACGAAGGCGAAAAAGGCTTGAATCCCTCTTCCCAAGCCGTGAAGCCTACCTATCACGGTTCCCACTTCGTACAGGAAAGATAATTCGAAAAGACGAAGATAAAAGATAACGTACGCGTATGCGTACGTTATACATTCGCTAGGTTGTCGTGGTCCATTTCTCTTTTAGAAATTTCGGGATATCTGAGGAGTCTCTGGGACCTACCAGCACTTCCCACTTGCTGCTTTCTTCGATTTCTCCACTGAGTCGTGCTGCTTTTCCTGGAATTATAAGCCTTCTGTGCTTCACTTTCTCCTCTACCTTTGCTTCTCTTATGGCTTCAGCGACTTTGTCTGCTGTGATTTTTCTTCCTGCAACAGCGCAATCGACTGCTATTCCTTCTGAATCGACGACTATGAGGTAGGAATCTATTCCTGCGGACTCTAGGTCTGATGCTACGGTGTAGAATGTTAAGGCGAAGTTTGTGGTGAACATCACTGGAGAATCTTGATTAGGTGTACCGAATGTTCGGAGGCCTGGTTCGACTGCTACTGGTTTCCGTGGATCCGTGTAAATGTTCTCTCTCAAGACCACGTTCGGCAGGAGTGCCCATCCTTCCACACTGTGCATTATCAGAATGTCCGCGTAGCGGTTGATGAGCGTTGCCGCCAGATGTGCTTCGTTCCAATTCTTAAGCTCAGGTGGGGAATCGGCATTCTCGAGCCAGGCTGTAATTGGGGTTCCGATGAGAGGATGCCCAAGGAGTTCATCTCCTCTCTTGGTAGCGGATCGTCGGATCATTGTGAAGTTGCCGATTGTATCAGCCAGTCCATCACCTGGTATTGTGCCCGGATCCAAGACTAGGCTCTTCACACCATATTGCGACACAGTCTTCGACAGAGATCGAAGTAGCTTCAGGTCGTTTGGAGCGAAGACTGTGAGGGGACAATTATACATTATGGCGAGTTCCGCCATGTCCTTCCAGTTGTCCTTTGTAGCAGCGTAGAGCAGAGGTCGTGCTTTCGGAGTTGCCATTAAGCCTGCTTCAAGGACTGGGGGATCAAATGAGCAGAGAACGAGGGGTAGCTTCGTGTTCTCTGCGACCTTTTTGACTGTTGCTTTGAAGGTTTCAGGATTGCCCGAAGTGGAGCGGATGGAGATCATGTTCAGTTTGAGCGTTTGACCTATGTAGATGTAGTTGAAGTTCTCTGTCGTTTTTAGTCTGCTAAAAACCTCTTCGTCAGGCATCTCATCCGTGATGTCGATTGCTATTGCCGTTGGGTTAGTGTAGGTGAATTCGTGGCGGTACATGACGTATTTGCCGCCGATTTTGATAATATTCGGTTCAGAGCCGACTTCGACCTCTTCGATGGGGGGTTTCAGCATTTCCCAGAGCTGCTTGAAGACGTTCTCGTTTTCCTTCTTGAGCAATGGCTTGCATTGACTCAGGGGGATCTCGCGATTGACGAGTTTGGTGGCAAATGCCATGCAGTTTTCTTCCCCGCACTCTTTGCAGTTGGTCTTTGGAAGCAGCATGTAAACATCTATAGGGCTGATTTCTTTGATGCTGCGTTTCTTCACTTCTCGGGTGGACACGTGCCTTGTCTCCTAAAGCTTGGCTGTAACCCAGTTGGCTATCTTCTCAGGGTCGCCACTGCTGCCTTTTGTGAGATACTCAATTGTTTTCTTCAGTGTTTTCACTGCAGCTGGATGCATCATCATGAAAAGATCCACTCCGGCCAGCAGAAGGGTTATTGCAGTCACTGTCTCCCACATTGGTCCTCTGAATTCTCTTGGTCCCCATTCCGGCTCCATTTTCTTCCAGGCTTCCCTAGCGGCCCAAGCATTTGTTGTGCCGGAGGACATGGGGTGTTGCAGTTCGGGGTCGCCCATTAAAGCTGCTAATCTAGCTCGTTCCATTATCGTGAAGGCGTAGTCGAGACCATACCCTAAGGCCGCGGTCGTCGTGTCCATTACAATCTGATTTTTTGGCAGAAAATCGTAAATGCGTCGATTCAGCTGTCTTGCTTGGTTTAGGTCCATTGGGGTAAACGAAAGGACTACATGACCGTGTTTCTTTGCAGCGGTACATGCGCGTTCAATGTCCATGTCTTGGGTGACTGAACTGAGCATGAACCGTTCGCCGGCTCCTATTTCCGCTACTTTCTCGAAGACTTCTAGGTCCTTCTTGGGATCGCCACAGCCTCCGATAATTAGGGGAACGTCAACAGCTTGCAGTACGTTTTCAACGGTTTTTGCGGCTTCTGCAGGTGACGTATCTTTTATCAATGGGTCGATGCTGATGAGGTGTAATGTAATCATGTCTGCTTCATATTTGTCAACTGCTAGCTTAGCCCATGCGGCAGGGTCGTCCATAACCTCAGCTACATGCATCTTTACGGGTTTTGCGAGAGGTACATGAGTGTCGAAGACATCTAGGGAAATCGCTGGCTTGTGCGGAGTGGGAGACTCGAAGAGGTAGAAGGCTGGCGCCTTTTCACCGCCTATTGTTATTGTCTTCCCCCGAGAGCCTCCTTCACTCTTTGTAGCTCCGAGAGTCACTTCAGCAACTTGACCAAGATATTCCTCAGTGGGAACTGCAAAGTCAACTTTCAGTATGGAAGTAGGTTTTGCCAGGGCGGTTGGAGGAGCTCTTGCGACTCTAGTTGAGGTGGCGAATCTTGGAGGGCTCCTTTTTCCTGTGATGATGCTTTTTGCGGATGCAATTCCTGCTTCTGCAGTGTTTAGGAAATGCAGAAGTCCATGGAGTGCCAGATCTCGACTACTGCCTGAATGCAGCAGTATTTCTAGGTCTTCTATGTCTATCTCAACATCTTCAAGCTCAACTTCTTGGAAGTCCGTCAGGCTACGAAGAAGATCTTGAATTTCTTCCTCACTCTTCTTTTCCGCCAGCTTTCTCACCTTTGATGGGTCGAATGATAATTTTATTTGCGTAGATCTTGGCGTTTTTCATGATTATCTTGTACCCACCAGTAGTGATTGGCAGAGAAGGGACTGTGGCAACTGGCATTCCTGCTGGCATTTCAATGGGGGCTTCTACTTCGGCTATGGTTGGGAGTGCTTTCTCAACGGCTGCAGGCTTCTTCCAGGTCTCAACTATTGGGTGGCTTCGCTCTTCAAGGAAAGCTTTGAGTTCACCGATGGTTTTTGCTTCGTTTTCAGTGGCAACCTTGTCAACAACTTCCTTGGGAACGAATTCTTTCACCCTCTCTTTGACGGTTGCAGGTAACCATACTACGCGGTTCCATCCTCCGTCAGCCTTTAGAAACTTGGGTGACCGCATGTATTCAATCGAGATGCCGTGGAAGCCATCAACCTGTCTACCTCCCGCTGTGGAATCCGCAATTGTTGAAAATGGAAGACCGTTTACGGTCTCTCCTTGGAAACCTCTATGTACAAGTCCAAAGCCGTCGACTTCAGGGATGTAGAAGGCTACTCCTTCGAAGCAACCGCAGGATGTGTGGGGGTAGCCGAAAGTTGTGTAGAGGCGGACTCTTGTGACTTCTCCTAGAGACTTCTGTTTGACTGTATTGTTTACTCCTGAGAATTCTCCTTTCTCTGCATCAATCACATCTCCCTTTTCGATTTCGAAGATTGGTCCTTTTGGATCTATTCTTGCTGATGCTCGACCGTCGAACCAGCTGATTGATCCGCAGTTGGAGTATCTTTGAGGCGTTATTACGCACACGTGGGTTGGCGCAAATGATTGACAGAGTGTGCAGCCATAGAATTTGTCCACCTCCGCATCCTTCAGCCCTCTGGCTTTCGCGTCTCGAGCCTCATATGACTGGAGGGCTCCTTTCCAGTGTTCCTTGATCTTCTCCGGATCAGTAAAGAAGGTGATTTGTATCTTCTCAATGATGGGGAGTCCGCTTTTAAAGAGTCTCTGAAGGACCTTTCCGATCTCTTGGAAGGAATTCAGTCCCTTTTGGTAAGACTTCTTGTCGAGCCTAAGCCAGATATCGTATCGTTGGTTGAGGTGCATGAAGCCTTCAATGAAGTTGGAGTATTCGTGGATCCGTCGTTCTACAACGCCTTCAAGATCAGTTTCAAGTTTTTCTCCTGCGACTTCCACAAGTATTCCAAGAGGGTTGCTGCTTCCCTCTTTCAGGTCTTTGATGTCAGGGCCGATTATAGTGATCTTGCCGTCTTCGACTTCATCCATTTTTTTAACTTTTGCAAGTTCGAATTTATGTTCCTGTTTTGGTCCGCCGAGTTCAAGCTGCATGTTCTTCCGTCTGATTCGTTCTCCTTCGTAGATGACGCCTACTTCGACTGGTATGTCTTCAAACATGGACATTCTTTTACGCTCCTTCAAGTTTGCTTATTACTGTGTCAACGTTTTCTTTCCACTCCTTGACGGAGAGGTTGGGAAATGACCATGATGCATGGGGGTTGTAGAACCTGTCCAAGCTTATGGTCTTAAGATTTGTGGAGAAGTGTTTCAAGCCTGAGAGTATGACAAACTGCATGTAATAGGGTAACCCTATGAAGAGTGCGAGTTCGTAGGGTCCTTTTCCGTCCAGTCCTTTCCACTCTGGATCGGCGAGTCTGTTTCCAATGTCCATTGCGGACATCAAAGCCTTAGGCTGAACTCCTTTCTTGACTAGCTCCTTAGATGTGTGGCCTGTTGCGACGATTGGTATTCCGGCTGTTTGACTTAGTCGAATGGCGAAGTCAATCATCTTGACGTCTTCCGTGTACTCCTCTGAAGCTTCATGTGATATGACGAGGAGAGAGCGTTTCGACTTCTTCACCAATGCAACAATGACCTCAGGCTTCAGAATTAAAAGTGCTTTTTTGGGTCCTGCGATCTCAGCTTTCTGCCAGGGTTCTGCTCTTGCTCCCATTTTACTCACCTTTCCTCTTCCTTATCATTCTCGGTAGGAGTGTAGGGTCAGGAATTCTCCTTTCTTTCCACTGTTTTTCTTCGAGGATCTTCATTATCTCATCTTTCATTGTAATCGGTATGTCCGCTCTGTTTCGAACGAAGAGATGAATGTCGTCCGGCATTGTTCCGTAGAGTCGTTTATGTAGATCGATATAGTGAGTAAGCTTCTTCATTCGTCCCCTTGTTGTATCGTTTGGTCTCAAGCAGAGTTTAGCTATCATGACCATTGCTTCTTCTTTGGTTTCCGCGGTAGTGAAGAGGTGTTCAGGCGCTGGGGCTCCGTAGACCTTGTCACCTGTCCTAGCGTCGTACACGTACCAGTCCTCTTCTTTGTCTTTCCTGCCAAGAAGCATCCGCCTGTACTTAGAGCCATGAGGCCCAACAATTACCGGTATTCCAAGTCTCCAGAAACCCGAAGCAATCGATGCAGCCTTCTGAGACATGGCTCCCCAAGCGAGGCCTACGGCTCCTACCCTGTTGTGAATGTAGTCAGCAATTTCTTCGTAGTTAGCTCGCAGCTTTCTTTTGGCGAATATGCTTGCGATTTTAATTGCCGCCCCAGCAATGTGGGGGTTACTGACGCATGAACCTACATTGAGGATACCACCAGCTTCGAAACCGCCAGTGTACTTCTCGTAAAGAGACTTTCCTTCTTCGTCATTCACCATCGCTATTGACATCGCTGCGCATCCTGAAGTCACAACTATAAACTTGCGCTTGGCGAATTCTTCAGCGATTTCAGCGACCTCTTCTTGACCATGAGGGTAGTTGGCACAACCCACTATGGCAACAACTCCTGGAACCTCTCCAAGGACGACTGGTCCTCCGACTTCTCTGATCTCTACATCAGAGATTGCGCCACGTCCGACCCGCATCTTGAATTTCTCTTCAGCAAGTCGTTTTCCTCCTGCTCTTATCATAAAGCTGTGTAGAGGGAAATCGTTGGGGCAAGCACTGTCACACCTTGCGCAGCCTATGCAGCCTTCAAGGATCTCAGCTAATGGGTTAAGGTCGCCTTTTGCTGCTGCCTTGACGGCATCGGGTATGGGTTGATTGTTTGGACATGCTCTCATACACTCATTGCAGCCAGTGCATTCTTTTGCCGCTGCAACTACTTCTTCGACTTCGGGGATGTTACTCATTTTCTTCCGTTTTGGCGTAACAGCCAGCGCTGTCTCAACGGCAACCTCCCCCACTTTTTCGGGCTCAAGTATGAGGACTCCTGGAACTTTGGATTCCACTAGATCTGAAATCACTTCTTTTGCTGCGCTTTTTGTTCTGTTCTTAAGTCCAAGGCAGTTTTTCGGGCTGGAAGCGATAACCGGCGCCTTAACCTTCTGCGCCTCTGGCAGCGTATCTGCTCGGATACATTGCTCATCGACGACAATCACGTCAGCAAGTCCACTTCGTATGTAACGGAGTTGCCAGGAGATGGGACCCACAACCTTTGCCATGGAACTGTATCGGGTGATATCGTGTGCTGTACAACATATTCCCACAACTTCTACTTTGCCTAGTAACCCTTTGTCTGTCATGTAGTCGATTATACCAACCGATGAAGGAACGTTGTGACCGATCACGAGGATTGTGGGTTTTGAGACATCTGCGATGCCAAAGCCTATGTCGGTCAGGGGGGCTTCCGGATCGGCTTTAGGGAAGCCCAGTACTGAGATCTGCGCTAGATCCGCGATTTCCATTCCCACTTGATCCGCCATGCCGACATGAAGTGCCTTTGACTCAAAGTCTAAGTTGCTTCCTTCTTGTCCTGTGTGAGTGGCGGAGAGACAATGCGTGACCTGTTCTTCGCAGTAGTCAAGCACTTCCTCTAAATCTTTCAGCTCCTTTGGTCTGACTCCACAGACTAGACGAGTGACTGGTGCTTTAATTTCGGTGTCTAGTCCGCCAACGTCTAAGGGCCAGTTTCTTCCATGTTTTTCGATTAGATGTTTAACGAGATGTCTTGCGTGGGCAACATGAGTAGCTGCTCCAATGCAGCATGCAAGGAGGACTATGCGTGACGATTGAGCAGCCATGTTGAGGCCGCAGGCTCCTCGTTTGTCTTCGCTCAAATCGCATTTTCCGAATGTGCAAAGGCAGCATACGTCACAGAATGGTAGGTAGAATGGTTTGTACTTCTGAAGAAGTTTCATGTCCCA
>JAGLZJ010000080.1 GCA_023131555.1 Candidatus Bathyarchaeota archaeon
TGAAGTTACCTCAATCGAAGACACAGATTTCCCACCCAACTCAATCGACACAATCATCATGATGGGCAACAATTTCGGGCTCTTCGGCAGCTTTGAGAAAGCCCGGAGACTGCTCAGGCGGTTCCATACAATGACCTCCGCAAAGGCTCTAATAGTCGTCAGCACCCGTGATCCTTACAAGACCGAGAACCCCGACCATCTGCAGTATCACAACCTCAACAAGAAGAAAGGTAGAATGGGGGGTCAGGTGAGAATCCGAATCAGATTCGGGAAAAACGCTGGCAGATGGTTTGACTACCTGATGGTGTCAAAACCCGAGATGAAGAAGATTCTCTTGGACACAGGATGGAAAGTAAAGGAATTTCTAGAGACTGAAGACGCAAACTACTTCGCAATAATAGAAAAACTGAACCCGCTTCTCACGCCTAGCAGGGGCAAGACCTGACAAAGCTTAACTACGACATCACTGTTCCCTTGGCTCCGTTCAAGGTTTCTTAGGAGGTATGGATTCAGATGGATCTCAAGGAAGCTCTGAAAGGCAGAAGAAGCATTCGGAGCTATCTTGGAAAAGCGGTTCCTGAAGGACTAGTTAGACAGGTGATTGAGGCCGCTACTCTTGCTCCTTCAGCGAAGAATGGTCAGCAATGGCGTTTCACGGTGCTGACTGGAATCGCAAAAAAGAAGCTGACTGACCGATTCCGGGATGAACTCAAACTCCTCTGCAAGAAGATCGGCGAAGAGAATATGGGCTCCACGTTCTCCTCATGCAAAATCATGGAAGAAGCGCCTGTTGTTATCATGGTCTGGAACGCTGGAGAGATGGGTTGGGAAACAGAGAAGCACAGTGTCGCAGCTGCAATACAGAATATGCTCCTAAAAGCATTCTCTCTCGGCCTAGGAACTCTATGGATCGGCGACATCTTCGCCACAATCAAAGCTTTAGAGCAACACTTCAATAAACCATGGAAGCTCATGGCAGCCGTGGTCATTGGTTGGCCAGCTGAAGCTCCAAAAGGTTCTTGGGATGGTCGCCCCAGAAAAACAGTTGACGAAGTATCAGAGTTCTTTCACTGAAGCCACAAATATTTAATATTAAGCGTCTCGTACGTAGAAGCGCAACCTTTCATGTAGCGGGGTGGGGTAGCCAGGTTTAACCCGTTGGGCTCATAACCCAGAGATCAGTAGTTCAAATCTACTCCCCGCTACCAACTAATCGTTTTAGTCTCACAAACAAGGCAAATCGTAAGGCGCAGCAAATTAAATAGGGCTACGCGTCAATTGGTGTCCGAGGGCAAGGCATGTTTGAGTTCGGAGACATCCGTTTTCGACCTATAGAGAAAGACGATTTGAAGACTCTTCACAGATGGGAGAACGACTTTGAACTGATAATGTATTCCCGAAGTAAACCGATAAACTTCGTGAATATGACTCAGCTGGAGAAGCTGTATGAAGAATGGGTTAAGGACAAGAAGCATCTCCGGTTCATTGTTGAGTTACGCACACATGCAAAAGAAGCGTTAGGAATCGCTCGACTTCAATTGGGAACATGGGGCAACGTCAGGACTGCTGACGTAGGGACATATATTGGCAAGAAGGCGCTTTGGGGGAAAGGCCTAGGGCAGCAGATAACTGTAGCCTTGCTGGAGATAGCGTTTAATCAACTGAACGCGGATCGCTGTGAGGCATGGAGCGTAGAGTTCAATCGTCGCGCCCACAAATCATTAGAAGCATGCGGATTCAAGAAGTACGGAGCAGCAAGGCAAGTTGCCTTCGTCAATGGTAGAAAATGGGATGGATACCACTTTGACATCTTAAGAGATGAATATCTTCCGATGAGAATGGAATTACTTGAGCAAACGTTGAATGAGAAAACAGAGGAGTATTTACAGAAGCATTGTCCTGCTCTAAGTTCTTAACGTGTGAATGCTTTAGCTCCTAGTGTTCTCTGGACGCTGCGGTCTTCAGAGCCTCGACTCCTGGAAGCTTCTCGCCCATTAGGAACTCGATCAGCGCTCCGCCAGCTGTGCTGACGTATCCCATCTTTGTCTTGAGACCGAGTTGCTCTACTGCAGCAACCGTGTGACCTCCTCCAACCAGAGAGAATCCCTGCGACTCTGCTACCGCTTCCAGAATTTCCTTTGTACCCTTCGCGAATTCCTTGTTTTCGAATATTCCTAAGGGACCGCTGATGACGATTGACTTGGAGTCCTTAATGATTCCGCCGTATTCTTGGATGGTTTCTGCGCCGATGTCGCTGATCGGAAAGTCTGTTGGAAGGTCTTTGGTTCCGATCTCTTTGCGTTTGCCGTTGACGTCTACAGCTACGTCTCTCGGCGTCTTGATTTCATGTGGAAAACGCTCCGTCAGCTCTCTGATTCCGGGAACATATGATAGAAGCTCCTTTTTTTCGAGGAACTCTTTGTTCGGTTTCCCAAGTTCGATGCCTTTTGCGAGCAGGAAAAGATGGCCTGCCACTCCGCCTGCTAGAATGTTGTCAGCGATCTTGTTGTCCAGCACGAATTTTGAGATTCTTAAGGCATCGTCTGCTTTTGCACCTCCCAGAATGTAGGTGCAGGGTTTTTCGGGGGCTTCAAGTGCTTTGCTCAAGGCAGTGAGTTCTCTTTCCATTATGCGTCCTGCGAAGCTGGGCAAGACAGCTGTGAATCCAACTATTGAGACGTGGGCTCGGTGGGCTGCTGCGAAAGCGTCGTTGACAAACGCGTCTGCTAAGGGTGATAGAGATCTCACGAACTCTGTTTCTGCATGTTCTTCTGGTGTTGCCTTCTTCCTTTCTTCCTTGTACGCTCGCACGTTTTGAAGAACTATTATCTCCCCGTTCTCCAACGCCTTTATTCTCTTCTTCGCTTTTTCTCCGAAGAGGTCGTCAACGTAGGAGACGGGTCTTCTTAGTATTCTTCCCAGGATCTCTGCGTGCTCTTTGAGAGGAATGAAGTCTGCTTCACCTGGCCTGCCCTGGTGGGCAAGGACAACGACTTTCGCTCCCATGTCAGCGAGTTCTTTAAGAGTCGTCTCGCCGTGGGCTCTTATTCTCACGTCTTCTAGGATGCGTTTTGTTTCCGGATCGATTGGCGAGTTAAAGTCCACTCTCACTAGAACCGTTTTGCCTTGGAAACTGTGATCATCCAAAGTCAGAATATTTGGCATTACATCACCATTTACAATAAAAATAAGGGGAAATGCCTAGTCGGCATCCTTTGTTGGTTCGAGTTTTTAGAGTCCAGCCTTCTTTCCGATGAGCTCCATGAGCTCAACCATGCGGCAGGAGAAGCCCCATTCGTTGTCATACCATGCGAGGACCTTCGCAAGGTTGCCGCCGACCACCATCGTGGAGGGCCCATCTATTGTGGCTGAGTAGGGGTTGTGGTTGAAGTCGACTGAAACGAGGGGTTCATCTGTGTAATCCAAAATTCCCTTGAGGGGTCCTTGAGCCGCGTTCTTGAACGCGTTGTTGATGTCGGTAGCTGTGGCTTCTCTGCCCAGTAGAACTGTAAGGTCTACGATCGAGACGTTCGGTGTAGGTACTCTCAAAGCGAGCCCATTCATTTTACCTGCTAGCTCGGGCAGCACCAGAGTTGCTGCGACTGCAGCTCCTGTAGTTGTAGGTATAATCGATAGTGCTCCTGCTCTGCCTCGCCTAAGGTCTTTGTGAACGAGGTCTTGAATCCTCTGATCGTTGGTGTATGCGTGAGCTGTTGTCATGAGGGCTTTTTCAAGTCCGAAGTTATCGTTCAAGGTCTTGGCAACTGGTGAGACACAGTTTGTTGTGCAGGAAGCGTTTGAGATGATGTTGTGGCTTGCATGATCGTACTTTTCGTGGTTGACTCCGAGCACCACTGTTATGTCCGGGTTCTTAGCTGGTGCTGAAATCAGCACTTTCTTGGCGCCTGCTTTCAGATGTAGTGAGGCTTTTTCTCTGTCTCGGAAGAGACCGGTTGATTCGACTGCAAGGTAGACTCCTAGGTCTTTCCATGGAAGGTTACCTGGGTCTCTCTCGGAGAGCACTTTGATAGGTTTACCGTCTACTATGAGCGCGTTTTCCTCTACCTTTACGCTGAATGGAGGGTGGCCATGCACTGAGTCGTTCTTCAGTAGATGTCCTAAGGTCTTCGCGGGGGCTAGGTCGTTTACTGCCACGACATCTATGTTCGCTTTTCTTTCTGTAGCTGCTCTAAAAAGTAAGCGTCCGATTCTGCCAAAGCCATTGATGGCGATTTTCATAGTCATTTTTCAATTCACCTGCATTATCTTTGATGTTTTGACTTACCTTAAAGGGGTTCCAGATATTAACTTTCTGCTGACAGAATTC
>JAGLZJ010000081.1 GCA_023131555.1 Candidatus Bathyarchaeota archaeon
CGCTTAGGATTGGGCAACGTAATTGCTTTAGCAGACGCCTTAATACTGAATGAAGCAGGAAAGATGCCGTTCAGAAGGAAAGTTACAAGGTTTCTGGAGCGTGAGAAGATTAGCCGATGAAGTTCAACTGCGACTTGAAGCAGATGTCAATCCAACAGAGGATCCACAGAAAGTTCAAAAAGCCATAGAAGAACTCTTCGGACTTCTGGAATTTCAGACGAAGACGGTTGGGGAACGAGTCTCTATCACGGCTGAATCAATGGATCCTGAACCATTAGCCAAATTCAGCTTCCTGCTACAGAAAGAACGTATTCGATCCGCCGCCCGGAGGATTCTGCGTCAAGGCTTGACAGGTGAGAAGATCACTTTTTTCCTTAACAAGCAGGTGGCTTACGCGGGGCACATCTCCTTCTGCGAACCCTTTGCGGAGAGTCCACTCGGACCAATAAGAGTCGAGATAGAGAGCGATGACCCTAAGGAGTTGATCGAGTGGCTTGCCCCAAGAATAGCTAAGTCCAAAAGAGAACGACCACGCAGGAAATGAGATGTATCCCCCCAGAAGCAACTGGAAGGTGATTTGAAACGCGTAGAATAGAAATTGGCCTGTCAATGCTTCACTGTTTGAATCAACCATTTCCAAGTCTACTCCAAAGATTGGAGAAGCTGGAAGGGATGGACGTGGAGTTGGTTGACGACGGCTGGCACGCCCTAAATACGGAGAGAACAAGCCGGCTTCGGGAGATCAGCAGAAGGAGAAGCTTAAGATTCAGCGTGCACGCACCCTTTACAAGCCTCAACATCGCGTCTCCAATAGATGACACCCGCGCTTTCTTTCTCAAACGCCTAAAGAAATCAATAGAGTCTGCGCGGTTGCTGAAGTGCAACCTGCTTGTTTTTCACCCTGGTATGCGAACTGGACTAAGCCCATTATTTCCCGGGCTAGATTGGCGAACTAACATTGAGTCTGTGCGAAAGGTTCTTTCAACAGCTGAGAGTTGCGACGTCAAAGTCGCCATCGAGAACTGTCCGAACAAGTATGGGTTCCTGCTAAGTAATGTTGAAGAGTTTCGCAGATTCTTCGCTGAGCTCGGAGAAGATGTTGGTTTGGCTCTGGATGTTGGGCACTCTAACTTGAATGGCCAAACACAAGCGCTGATCAAAGCTTTTAGTAAAAAAATCGTGCATATACATGCCCACGATAATGATGGAGCGGACGATTTGCACACAGGAGTCGGCTCAGGATCTGTGGATTGGGTGATGCTTGCCGAGGAGGTTAAGAAGGCTGGTTTCAGAGGAACAGTGATTGTGGAATCATATTCAGAGGTTCCTGAGAGTATTGAGGCTTTGAAGAAGTTCTTCAGCTAACCTTTTTTAAAGGTAAATCAATGCTCATGAAGTCTTCAGCTACCTTAACATTGGGAAAGGTTTTCTGTGCTTGCTTCAGAAGATGGTCGATGGTTTTGTACCTGGCACTAATGTGAGTCAGTATCAACTGTTTGACCTTGGCATTACGTGCAGTCTCCGCTGCATGAGTCGGAGTGGAATGGCGGTCTTCGAAAGCCCTCTCCTCAAGCTCGTCGCCGAATGTGCATTCATGGATGAGTATGTCAGCCCCACGGGCCAACTGAACCAGCGAAGGGGAGAAACGGGTGTCACCTGTGTATGTAATTTTTCTTCCAGGTCTCGATGGTCCGATTATGCCTTTTGGCTCCACGCATCGTCCATCTGGCAGTATCACTGAAGACCCCTGTTGAAGCTTTGCCCACAAAACACCTTCAGGAACCCCTAAGGCTCTAGCTTTCTCAGGATGGAATCTGCCGGGACGGCATTTCTCAACCAAGCTGAAGGCGAAGGCCGGCTCCCAGTGGTCAGCCCATGCCACATCAATCTGGTATTCTTCTTCCACACATATTGGACCTTCCTCAGTGATGGAGACGACTTCTACTGGGAAAGTGAGATTGTACTTCACCGTTCGCTCTAATGCTTCAAGGTAGGGCTGCAAACCTGCTGGTCCATAGATTTGCAGTTTTCTTTCGCGATGAAGCAAGGACATTGTCTGGATCAAACCTGGTAATCCGAACAGGTGGTCGCCGTGCATGTGAGTTACAAAAATCTTTGTTCTCCTGTTGAACCCTAGCCCAGCCATCATCATTTGTCTTTGAACGCCTTCTCCGCAGTCCCATAGAATCAGCTCCCCTTTTCTTCTAATCGCTATGGAGGGCAATGAACGCGATTGCGTTGGAATGCTGCCTGCTGTGCCGAGGAAAACGATCCGTATGCTCACCCTGATGTCTCCATTATGACGATCTCTCTTGTAAGACTTCTATGAACGTATACGAAGTGGGATTGAAGATTATTGAAGCCACAGTCCTCGGAGATCTTCCTGAGGTTCACATCAACTGGCGCGGCCATGCAAATTCTCTGACCCGGTGCACTTCTGGCGGCGAAAGGAAGGAGAAAGTCTCGAATGACCTGTTTCGAGGAGTAGCCCATCGTTGAAGCTGAACGACCGTAGGGAGGATCAGTGACAACGCAGTCAACCTCTACTGTGGGAGGGTTCTTGGCGTCAGCTACAACAGCACTTCCAGACTCTATGCCGAAGAACTGCAGGTTCTCCAAGCTACCTCTGACCATTTGTCTATTGACATCGAAGCCTAATACACGGCAACCTATCAACCCAGCTTCTATCAGAAAACTCCCAGTACCGCAGAAGGGGTCCATTAGTAGGTCGCCTCTCTTAGGTTGGGCTAGATTGACCATGCACCTTGCGAGTTTGGCCTGCATAGCGGATGGGTGGAAGAAAGGGCGTTTGCGTGGGCGTCTCTCACTGAACCGGGATACTACTTCGCTGAGTTTCATGCCGAAGAGAAATCTGTCTTCAGTTATCACCCCGAAAAATATCCTGTCAGGATCTCTAAGGGAGACTTTCATTCCATCAACGCGGTTCAGGATTTCTCTTCCCAGTTTTCGTTCAAGGTTTTGAGAACTGAGATCTTTAACCGCTCCTTTTACTCTTCTGATTCTCACTGCGAAGCTTTCCTGAGAATTGACAAAGCGGTCAAGGGAGACTTCTCGCATTTCTCTGAGGATTCCGCAGGGGATGGGTTCGCAGCTGTACAGCTCGTCACAGCAAGTTCGGGTCATGGCAGCTCTTCTCTCCACTGCCTCTGCTGCGTCGTATGTTGTTTCGAGACGTAGGATTTGAGGGAAGTTCTGTAATTCTCTGTGGGTTATGTTTTCCGCTGCCAGAATTGCTTTCACTTCTGCCTGCGGGAGTGTTTCATTTTCCCCGGAAAGGAGAAAGAAGAGAGTCGGCACTGAATTTAAGCTTCCTCCCTTCTTAGAGCACGTCCGATAACTGGTGCGACGGAGACTGCGCTCACGAAGCTTGGGACGCTATCAGTTCCGACGACTTCAGTGGCTCCGCTCTCGATTATTCTCTTCCTGACTTCAGTGGATAATAGAGGGTGAACGCATGCAGCATAGATCTTTTCAGCGCCTTCTTTCTTGACGTGGGAGACGGTCTGAGCCATTGTCCTGCCACTGCTAATTATGTCGTCGAAGATGATTACGTGCCGGTTCTTCACATTAAGGGGTTTCCTTTCAACGGTGACTTCTCCAGTATGCGGGTTTCTCTGAGTCATTATGTAGTCGTACCCTCCTTTGAGGATAGAATCGGCTTCTTCTGCTGTTGATGAACCCTTCTTTCCCATCGACAGGGAGACTGCGCCTTCACAATCTTGGTTCCTGAAGTACTCGGCTAAGACAGGTATTGCTGAAGCATCGTAGATTGGCATGTTTAATGATCTGAGGGCGCGGGGATTGTGGCAGTTCACAGTAACTATTCTACTGACTCCGCACTTGCTCAACAAGTCAACTACAGTTTTCGCGCTGAAGGCTTCTCCTTGGAGAAAAGCTTTGTCTTGACGACTGTAGGCGAAATACGGAATCGCGGCGACGATCGTTTTGGCACCTTGTGAACGTGCTGCATCCGCCATCAGAAACAGCTGCATTATTCTCTCATCTTGAGGGGGGCTGGTTGTCTGCACCAGGACTACTTCTTCATCCTGCACGTTGCCCTCAATTCGAATGTAGTTCTCACCGTCTGGAAACTTCTTGTGGAAAACGGGGATCAGCCTAGTCCGCAGCGTGTTGGCTAAGCGGTTCGCGAGCCCCTGACTGGCGGGACCGGGAAGGATTATCATCTGGCAGTCTTCCTATGTTCTTCGAGTATCTCCTTTGCCCGGTCTGCGCGAACCCTGTTTTCTTTAACCATCTGTTCGGTCACTACAT
>JAGLZJ010000082.1 GCA_023131555.1 Candidatus Bathyarchaeota archaeon
AGAGCAACGCTATCTACTGACAAGGGATAGTGAATTGTGTAGAAGGGCGAAAAACGGTAAGGTCGATGTTCTCTTTGTTGATGGTAAGAGCGATGTTGAGCGGCTTGCGTTAGTGTCAAGACGGTGTGGGTTAGATCTTGAGATTGACCCAAACGTTTCTCGGTGTCCCGTCTGCAACGGCGAAATATCGCCTGTGGAGAAAAGATCAGTCCTAGAGGAGATACTGCCTTCAACCACTACATCTTACGAGAGGTTCTGGCGATGCGCTCAGTGCAGGAAGGTTTTCTGGCAGGGGACGCACTGGAAGAAAATCATTCAGACCTTATCAGAAGCTAAGAAGCGTTCCAGTTTGTGATTCTTCTACTATTCCGCTTCTTCCATCAGCCATTTGATCGGTACGTCTTGGAAGGTTCCATCCGGTAGGGTTCTCCGGATTGTGATTGGGAGAATGCCAGACTCCAACTCCTTCAGAGCGATGTCAATGGGACTTGTTAGAGATGATGGGTCTACAAGAATTGGGGCACCCATTGCGATCTGAAGTGCCCTCGCTCCTGCTATTCGCGCCTTCTCGAACCTCGTGAGTTTGGGAGGACCTATTGTCACTTTTTTTGAAGAGGACGTTTTCTCAGAACTCCCCGCTGCCAGCATCCCGCCCATACCTGCGGGCGGGTAATATAAGTCTTTCTGGATTGTAACCTGCTCCATTTCGATTTGCTGGTTATGAAGTAGCCAGTATGTCCTCAGGTTTCGGTGCGGCTGGTATGAAGCCTTTCTTCATGAGAAGGTGAGTTGATTCTCTGGCTCCTTTGATTATTGAGACGGCGCCCTCCCAGAGTTCCTGCTTTGATGGTTTTATGCGAGCAACTCCTTCTTTTATGCTCTGTAATGCGCATGCGACTGCTTCTCGAGGATAAACCTCCCATTCTTCCATTCGGGGGGCGATGTCGTTTTCGCTAATGCCTCTTTCTTCGGCGAAGAGAGCCAGCTCTCTTGCGGCAGCGACACACATGTCGTCGGTGACTGTTGTGGCTTTCACGTCAAGTACTCCTCGGAAGATTGCAGGGAAGCCGAGGCTGTTGTTGATTTGATTGGGGAAGTCGCTTCGACCGGTGCCTACGATTCGTGCCCCAGCTTCTTTTGCTTCCCATGGCCAGATTTCCGGAACGGGATTGGCGCAAGCGAAGACTATGCTGTCCGTGGCCATTTTTCTCACCCAGTCCTTCTTGATTGTGCCTGGACCTGGCTTGCTGGCTGCGATCACAGCATCCACGCCTCTGAAGGCGTCTTCGGTGGAGCCCCTCCTCTCTTCTGAGTTTGTCTTCTCGGAAAGCTCATATTTCCAAGGGTTCTTTTCCTTGGTTCTCTCAAGGTCAGGTCTTCCTGCGTAGAGAATTCCTTTCGTGTCGACGAGAATAAGGTTGCCTGGCTTGAAGCCTGCTCGAAATAAGACGTAGGCTGTACGGGTGTTAGCTGAACCGACACCTATCAAGGTGACTAGTGCTTCTGAGGGCTTCTTGCCTACGATCTTCAGCGCGTTTAGGAGACCCGCCAAGATGACTGTGGCTGTTCCTTGCTGATCATCATGCCACACCGGTATGTTGAGTTTCTCACGGGTTTGATCCAGCACGTAAAAGCACTTGGGCTTGCTTATGTCTTCAAGGTTGATGCCGCCGAATGTCGGTTGTATGAGTTGACAGGTGCGGATGATCTCGTCAGGGTCCTTTGTGTTGAGACATAATGGGAAGGCGTCAACTCCTCCCAGGTACTTGAAGAGCAGAGCTTTTCCCTCCATGACCGGCATTGCGGCTTCTGGACCGATGTCTCCCAAGCCTAAGACTCTTGTGCCGTCGGAGACGACTGCTACAGAGTTTGATCTGTTCGTGTGGTTCCAGACTTCGTTGGGATTCTCCTTAATTTTGCGACAGCTTGCTGCGACACCTGGCGTGTACCAGATGGCGAAGTCTGCTGGGCTGCTGACTGCGCATTTCGGCATCACCTGGATCTTCCCTTCATAGAAGGGATGGAGAGCCAGCGCAAGTTTGGCAGGTCGTTTGGCTTTCTCAAGCAGTTTCTCCACGGTGACTTTCTTTTCATCCATTGTTTTTCAATCCGTAGGAATGCGAGATAGTGCCTTATTTTCCAGAAACATTTAAAGATTGCGCGTATGATGATGGAGAAGTTAATATTAATGCGTGAATGAATAAAGATGGTCGCGGGTTAAAGGGTATGGCTTCACGGTCAACTGGTCGAATCATCTTCAGCTGGTTCACTCCAGGGAAACTTCTTTCCATCGTAGTTTTCGTCATCTTGACAGCGCTATTGGAGTTCGCAGTCGTCTCATCTTTTGAAGGAGGTTTCACAAGCAAAGATGCAATCGTGTTACCGCTTTCGGGCTTGCATATTTCTCCCTTACGTCATCTTCTTCCCTTATCGATTGTGATTGTGCTGACAGCGAATTTCGTTCATCTGACTGCTTCCGTAACGTTGATGCAGCAGCGAAGTGTGAAGTCACGGTCTAAAGGAGAAGGTCGGGGAGGAAGCGGTTGGAGACCGTTCTCGAAGTTTCGCAGACGCGTCAGCAGAGCATTCGGAAGGCTGAAAAGCAGGGTCTCGAAGGCTGCCCTTGTAGTAAGTGTGAAGCGGAGAATCCTTCCAGCGAATGCTTACATTAGAAGCGCAATCACCATTACAGCAGTCTTCCTGGTAATTGTAGTTCTGGCTTCTGCTGCCGCTTTCCCAGGATCTGTGTCTGGAGCAACTGCTGGCTTCTTCAACTGGGCTCCTGGCTTTGTGGATTTCGTAGCTTGGACAACGGGAGTAACTGAAGCCTTTGCGGGGATCCCGTGGATTGGTTCGGTTGCAGCAGCGATCCATCAGGCTTTAAGCAGTGCTTCGCCAGGGTTTCACCTTGCCCTCATGGGGGTGGCTTCCGGGATTACAGAAGGCCTTGTTTCCCTCGGTGCAACCGAGAAATACATCCTGATCCAGAATAGCACTGCCTTGCTCGTGACGGTTATAGTGCTCCTGTACTCGCGAGTATCTCGAATGTACCGCATTCGGAGATAAGCTGACTACGGATCTGCGCGTACGCACCTTTCGATAGCCTTTTGACTTTCCCGCGCTATTCTTGGTAGAGGTGTACGGTCTCGGTACGGCTAAAGGGATTCAGAAAACTTACGTCGGTGGATGAAGCATTAAACAGATTCCTACAGGTGATCCGACCTAAGGCGTTGGAAGGCGTCTCTATATCGGTCGAAAATGGCTTGGGGCGAGTCACCGCAAAGGAAATCATCGCCAAGAGCAATCTGCCTCCTTTTGATCGATCTGCAGTAGATGGATTTGCAGTCAGGGCTTCAGATACAGTTGAAGCATCAAATTACCATCCTTCGAAGTTGAGACTGACCACAGAAGATCAGGTTGGAGAAGGGGAGGCGAGAAGAATCTGGACGGGGAACCCGCTCCCAGAAGGATCAAATGCAGTTGTCATGCTGGAGCACGTTGTGGAGAATGGGACCGGGCTGGAAGTGTTAACTCCCTTGACGCCTAGAGGTAACGTTTCGAAGAAGGGTGAAGATGTAGGCATCGGTGAAGCTGCTATCGCAGGAAGAGTAAGGCTAACGCCGTATCATCTGGGTCTCTTGACATCTTTGAGGTTTGAGAAGATTCAAGTCGTACGAAAACCCGTCATCGCCATTCTGCCCACTGGCAGCGAGCTCGTTCCAGTAGGAAGCGCGCATGAGCTTGGTCAAACGGTGGATTCAAACTCCGTAATTTTGAAAGCAATGTGCCTTGAACTTGGAGCCAGAACCATCCATCTTGGAATATCAAGTGATAACGTAGAGGAGATCAGAAAGAAGATTCTAAAGGGCTTCGAAGAGGCAGATGTTGTTCTCACAACAGGGGGAACAAGCGTTGGTGCAGACGATCTGGTAACGAAAGCAATTGAGGAGACGAATGGAGGAAGAGTTGTTGTTCATGGAATCGCCATGCGTCCTGGAATGCCTACTGCACTCGCCGTCTTGAAGCAGAAGCCAATTATCGTTCTCTCAGGGAACCCCGTCGCTGCAGTTGTAGGCTTCGAGGTTTTTGCTCGACCATTGATACAGAGACTGCTTGGAGTCGCGTATGAGGGGAGACCGGTAGTCGCGGGAAAGCTTTCGCGAAGGGTTGTGGGAGCCCTCGGTCGCCGCGTATACTTAAGAGTCCAGCTTCGCCGAGAGGAAGGAGATTGGCACGTTGACCCGATCCGCGCTAAAGGTTCAGGCATCATAACTACGATGACGAGAGC
>JAGLZJ010000083.1 GCA_023131555.1 Candidatus Bathyarchaeota archaeon
CTTCGAGAGATGACGGATAGGGTTCAAGAGAAACTTAAGGATGACTCGGGAAGATGAGAACGGAGATCAGGTTTGCTGGTTTCGGTGGTCAAGGGATCATCAGGTCAGGTTTAATTCTATCCATGGCCGCTTGCATTTATGGTGACAAGAATGCTGTGCAAACTCAGTCATATGGACCAGAGTCGAGGGGTGGAAGTTGCAGGTCTGAGGTCGTCATAGCAGACGACGAGATTGACTACCCAAAAGTTGATGATCCAGACATCGTCGTCCTGATGTCGGAAGAAGCTCACCGGAAATACATGGGGCTCACGAAGAAGGGCGCTGTAATTCTTGTTGATCCAGACATGGTTACCGCGAGAGAAAACAGTGAGAAGAATGTATACCCAGTCCCTGCAAGTAAGATTGCAAAAGAACTGGGGAAAGCCATAATTGCGAATGTCGTAATGTTGGGTGCCCTCACGTCAATCACAAGAATAGTGACGGACGAAGCCATGAAGAAGGCGGTGTTAAGAAACGTTCCCAAGGGAACTGAGGAGCTTAACTTGAAAGCTCTGAGAAAAGGCTTCGACTATGGCAAGCTTCTTCTCAAAGGCCGACACCGAAAAGAGGGTTAGGTAGGGTAAGAACCCGGAGGCAATCTATCCTTTATGATTCTCATAAAGGCCTTCTCCACTCCTTCTAACCCGTGAAGTGTCTTTTGATTCACTATGTCGAAAGCTTCTTTCGAGGAAATTAGTGGGATCTCTTCACCGACTACGCGCCTAACCAAGTGCCTTGCAGCTCTCAGAACTTCACCGTTTAATTGAGAGTCCGTTTGGTCCGCCAAGTGACAGATCAACGCTTCTACTGTTCTAGGCCAAGTTGGTCCTGCCTGACCTCCGTGGTGAGCACACACTACATGGACAAGATCGATGGGAATGTCTCTTCGGATCAGTTCAGAAGTTATCAGAGAAAGATGGTCTAGTCTTTCTCCTAGATCCGAGTTGATGTATCTGTCGTTGTCTGCACTTCGGTAAGTCAAGGTTTTAAAAACGTCGTGTAGAATGATGCCGGAAAGAACTAGATCGCGATTAACCTTGCCACAATAGACTTCTTCGACGACATTGCAGAGCGACAAAGCGATTTTAGCTGTGGCGATTGTGTGGTCAAGAAGCCCTCCAGGATAGCTGTGGTGCCTGAAAAGTCCCGCTGGAGAGTCTTCGAATCTAAATCCAGAGTAAACGTTTCCTCCGACGATGATTTGGGGGTTCTCAAGAACATCCTTCACTTTCCCTCTAAGATCTGAATCTTCAATCTGATCTATGATTCCGCTGAGTCTAGGGTTCAAGACTCTCACTCTGAGCTTCTTTAGTCATTCGACCTTTTGGAGTTTCCGCCGCTCTTTGGTCACAAGGCGATGGGCGATTCGGAGAGGCTTGGGAATTCGATGATCATTGGTGTAGTGTTTCACTATATCTAAGGCGCGTTTTAAGGAGATCATGTGCCCGACACTAACATAGATTGGTTTTTTCGATCTCTCGGTCAATAAGGCTGCCCCGATTATGTCATTTTTGTCTGTTATTGGGGCCCAGTTCGCTTCATTGTATTCTCCAACCTTTCCTGTTAATGGTCTCTTCGCAACCCCGATTGTGGGTGCTTTCAATACGAGGCCCAGGTGGCTAGCAAAACCAAGGCGATTCTGATGCATTATTCCTTGTCCGTCGACCAGAAAAACATCTGGGTGTTGCTCAAGCTTTTTGATTGACGCGAATGAGGGATGAAGTTCCCTGAAAGATAGCAAGGTAGGGACGTAGGGAAATTTCGTCTTTGTGTAAGCAACTTTGTATTCATTAATAGATAATGATTCGTGGTTAAGCACAACTACGACGCTAATTGATTGGTCTTTAGTGTAGGTGACGTCTACTCCGGCAACGTGGCGAATCTCGTTTGGAAGATGATCTTCTGTGATCACATGCTTTGACATCGCGAGTTGTGCAGCATGGGCTTTTTCCACAGAGAATGACTCAGGTGCTTTCCTGCGTCCAGCTTTCCTTGGAGACAAGAGACCGCCTTTTCTACTTGCTGTCTCTTATTGTCTTGTTGAGGTCTCTAATTGAGGTTTCCAACGAATTTCTGCCTATTCCGACTGTCACGTCTCCTCTCGTCGCTTCGATTACTCGTCTAGCAACATCGCATTTTCGTCGGAGTGGAGGGAGGGAGTGAAAGGCCTCATCCAACAGGATCAACTCATTATAAATTGACTCCATTATTCTGAGGCTCTTCTCCGCTATCTCGATGTTTTTTCCTCGAAGAGCATCCAGGGTTCTGCGTCTAAGTTCACCGACAACGTCGGCTAAACCAAGCAGATATGATGAAGAAGGAACCTCGATTTCATTCTTATGCGGTATTCGGTCATTCTCTACGAGGCTGATGAAGATTTTGGCTTCAGTGTACTCTTGAAATGCTGAGTCAACAGCGCCCGTGTGAGCTAGATGCTTATGAGGATCAGAGAGTTCTTTGATTTCAGACAGGCGGTTGTAGGCTTCTGCCAAGAGTTCCTTAGCTTTCTCGAGTTTTTCTTTATGAACTAAATGAATTGCTTTTTTTGACAGGCGTGTTGCCTTCCTCATTGACTCATAGAGCGCACGCCGAGTTTCATCTCTTTCCTTCAGTTCCCCATCTATCTGAGTCATGATCTTTCTAAGCGACATTTTTGAGAACCTACGTTTACTTTCTGAAGGAACGTCCTTCTCTCCTCTTCATTCAAACCTTATAGGCTTTGCCAACTTGCTCAGAAGCAAGACGCGGCTCTCTTCGGATTCATCAAGGATGTTGAACCCCGTCTGCTTTGACAGGGAGACTGCGAAGTCCTTAATTTCTTTGTAGGATGGTGTGTTGGCGTAGCTGAGTCTTAGTCGTGAGAAGCCAACGTGCATGTACGCCTTTGGCTCCAGATAGGTAGGATTGGCTTTCTCAACCAGCTTGGCGTATTTTTCAGGATCTTTTAGGTTGCCATTTCTAACAAGGGTCATCCGCATCACGGTTGGACATCGGAAGCTCTGGAGTAGGTCGAGTGTTTCCATCTGTTTTGTCCACGAGTCCTTTATCAGAGGTCTACACAAGTTGTAGAATGTTTTTTTGTCTGGGGCGCATGCTGAAATGTAGAGTTGAGTTGGTTCTTCGTCAAGTGTAGAGAGTGCTTTGGGCATTGTGCCATTTGACACAAGAAATGTTGTGAAGCCTTTCTTATGAAAGAGTTTAATCAGTTCGCCTAGTCTTGGATAAAGTGTTGGTTCGCCTGAAAGACTTATGGCCACTTGGTTAGGGGTCTTTGCCTCTTCAAGTTTCTGCCTTGTGACCTTCGGATTCGCGTTGTACCCACTTAGCAGTCTCATCTGAGCTTTCAGGCAGCCGGATAGTATCTTCTCTGGGTCATCGCATTGGCGGAAGGTTGCTTCATCCCAACGCAAGGCGAGGTCTCCGCTCTGAATTCTCCAACAGAAGAGACATCGTAGTGTACAACTGAACGCTGTCGGTGTCATCTGTATGCATTGGTGAGACTTTACTCCATAGAATTTCTGTTTGTAGCATGGTCGATTGTGTACAAGAGAGTTATAGAGCCACCTGCAACGCTTCACTGCAGAGTGGCTGCCAATCACATGGTATTTCTGGGATTTCAAACGCTTCATCAGGCTACTAACGCTGCCGTCAATGCGAAGGTCTTCAGAAGTAAAGGTGGTATCTTGCTTTTCTTTGAAGGTGCTCTTGTTTCTGCGAGGACCCACGGAATTCACGTCTTCGATTTATCAATTCGCGCTGATTGCTAGGCAACGACTTGTTCAGACTTTTGGATCAATGAATGTGCTCAGGAGAAGCAGTAGTGAAGTGGTTTGGCGACGTGTACCTGTGGGCAAAGTCAGATGAAAGTAGGGCACGAACTTGAGGACTCATGACAGTCTCAGAGGGTATTAAGTTGATGCACTGACTGCCACGCCATTCTTCATGCTGTTCCGCCAAGTCAAGGATGTCTGAGATCATATCACTACACGATAATCGCCTCATCCCTGAAGTATTTATGTCTGTCTCAATCAGCAATTTGGGCTACGCAAGGGTTCCGCGGAAAGTTTTAAAGCACCCTTCACCAAAGGTTGTAAATCTTCAGACTTACGTAGAACTGAGGAGCTTAACTTGCACAAAAGGTCGATGATGATCAGGTTTTTCACGGTCTTCAGCGTTTTTATATTGGCAACAGTGTTTTCCACACACTTCATATGCAGTGTCCAAGCCCAACCGACTTTGACTTCA
>JAGLZJ010000084.1 GCA_023131555.1 Candidatus Bathyarchaeota archaeon
CGCCAAGGCGATTGCGAAGGCCCACGAAATGTTAGCGATGACGTTGGTGACTCCTGGGAATGTTGCGAAGATTGCTCCGGCTCCAATTATGAGGAAGATGCTGTAGAGTACGAATTTTGCGTATCCTGCGACAGAAACAAACTCTTCGTGGTCATCCGTGATTGACTTAATCAGGCCATCGGTCAAAGCTATTCCTGCGCCGATAATGACAAAGCCCATAATTAAGGGATAGACTATCTCTCCGCCCAGAAGCATGAGATCCAGGGCTATCAGGAGTATGACAGCTGTCAATCCGATCTGAAGCAGGTTTTTCAGCATGTCTGCGATCTCGACTTTGGATTGGGGGAACGTAAGCTTCAGAGTCCTTCCAATGAGTGATGCTAGGAAGTCAACCAGTACTGTGCCCATGACTATCACAACTATTCCTCCAAGAAGCCTAGGCAAATATGATGCTACATCGATTAAGTAATTCCCCAGAGTGCCCCCTACATCTAGAATCTGAATGGCCAGAATGATTGATAGGACAATGACGAAGGCTTTGGTGATTCCTCCTACGAAGGTTGATAGGTCAAAGCCACCGGATCTGAATGCCTTTCCAGTTTCGCTCTTGTCGAAGTTCCGTTCAATGCCGAGTTTCTCGATCAGCTTATTCACGGCTTTGCCAGCGACTGTTCCGACGACGTATCCGAGGGCTATCACGATTACTGCTGCAATTATGGTTGGAATGAATGCAATGATATCCTCTGCCATCTTTGTCAGCGCTTCTATGAGTAAGACGTGCATTTTCTTAACCCGATTTCCAGTTTTCCCTTTGAATTGTTTCCTTTGTTAATAACGTTTGTGTGCTCGAAACATCAGAATCCATGTTAGCTGTTACTCAGTGGATTGGCGTACAAGGTGTTCGAAAACGTTAAAAGCATGGGTGCCAAGTCATGAAGCCATCGGAAGGAATCTAATGGACTGGATTCTAATTGCTCCTGCAACAGCCTTAGGTGCTATGCTTTTCTCGATCTACTTATTTTTCTACGTAAACAGCAAGAGCAGCGGAACTCCTAAAATGCAAGAGATCTCTGGAGCGATTCGAGACGGCGCCAGAGCTTTCCTGAAACGGGAATACATGGCCCTCGCAGCGTTCGTAGCAGTGATGGCGGTAATATTGACGATTACACTGGGAATCTATGTAGATATGGGAATCGCGATCGGTCCCGCGTACATCTTCGGTTCAGTCTGCTCTGCTCTCGCAGGCTTCCTCGGCATGGAAGTTGCTCTGCGGGCTAATGCAAGAACAGCTTATGCGGCTCGTGATGGATTGAACAAGGCTTTTCCAATTGCCTTTCGTGGAGGAGCTGTGATGGGGCTGTCAGTTGTCGGGCTCGCACTGTTAGGTGTATCAGTCATATACTTCTTGACCAGTGACCCTTGGCTTGTCTTAGGTTTCAGCTTCGGAGCCAGCGCTATGGCTCTATTCGCGAAGGTTGGGGGCGGAATATACACGAAGACAGCAGACGTTGGAGCGGACTTGGTGGGGAAAGTTGAGATGGGGATTCCTGAGGACGATCCTCGAAATCCTGCCGTGATTGCAGACAACGTCGGCGACAACGTCGGAGACGTTGCAGGAATGGGTGCTGACCTCTTCGACTCGTATGTTGCTAGCATTGTTGCTGTGATGATTCTGGGAGCAAGCACTGGTCTGAAGGCAGTAGCCGAATCTTCGTTTGGTAATCCTCTAGCTTATGCAGATCTTCCTTTGATCTTTGCCGGCATGGGAATCATAGCTTCCATTATTGGCGTATTCTTGGTCAGGGTCGGAAAGAAGGGAAATCCTGGGAAGGCCCTTAACTGGGGAACCTACCTTACATGTGCCATTCTAATCGGTCTGACTTTCGTGGTTACATACTATTTGGGGTATCCATTACAGATCTGGGGGGCGCTCTCAGTTGGGTTGATTGCGGGGATAATTATTGGTATCTCTACTGATTATTACACTTCGATAGACCGTACTCCTGCAAAGAAAGTTGCTGAGTCGTCAGTTACAGGTGCAGCTATCAACATAATTACGGGTTTTTCATATGGTTTGATCAGCATGTTTCCTCCTCTTCTCGGGATAGGAATAGCTTCTGCGGTTGCGTACTTCATCTGCAACCCCCTTGGTCCGGAGAGTGGATTCGGTGTTTATGGAGTTGGCATGAGCGCAGTTGGAATGCTTTCAATTGTCGGTATGATCGTGGCTGGAGATGCCTACGGTCCAATCGTTGACAACTCGAGGGGAATAGCGGAACAGGCAGGAATGGAAAAAGAAGTTATCGACATCACTGACCGTCTTGATGCAGCTGGCAACACTGCAAAAGCGATCACTAAAGGCTTTGCCATAGGCGCAGCCGGTCTGACGGTCATAGCGCTGCTAGCAGCCTACCAAGAGATAGTTCAAAGGGAAGCAGGCAAGATATCTTTCGATCTTATGAACCCATTTGTGCTGACAGGGGCGCTGATCGGTATCGGAATGCCTGCTCTATTCTCAGCTTTGCTTATGTTGGGAGTAGGAAAGAACGCCTTCAGGATGATAGAAGAGATCCGGAGACAGTTCAGGGAGATTCCTGGACTCAAAGAAGGAAAAGAGGGCGCAAAACCTGACTATGCAAAATGTGTGGATATTGCTGCCAAGGGCGCCTTGAAGGAGTTGTTGCCTCCCAGCATCATAATCATCGTGGTCACTTTAGCGGTAGGCGCTATAGGACAACTCATTGCGAATTCGATCGGTCCGCCTTACGAATTCGGCGGGATCCAAGCACTAGGAGGCTATCTTGGAGGCAGCATCTTCTCAGGCCTCATCTTCGCTCTCCTCATGGCCAACTCTGGAGGACTGTGGGACAACGCTAAGAAGTACATCGAGGCTGGCGCGCTCGGAGGTAAGGGTTCGGCTGCTCACAAAGCTGCAGTTGTAGGAGACACTGTTGGGGATCCTTTCAAAGACACTGCAGGACCGTCATTGAACACGATGATAACGGTTATGTCGCTGGTTGCTTCACTCTTTGCTCCTCTCATAGTTGCATTGGCACTGTAGTTCGGAGAGGTTTGCTTCAACTACAGGCTCATTGATGGGTTCGCGGACAGGTTCTTCGCCGTTTCTTGTGAACTGCTCAAGCTTTGTAGCTATGTCTTCTACATGTTTCGTGAAGGGGTGGTCCGGAAAATCCCTAGCGAATATTCTTGTTCCGCCAGCTCGCAAGACGTCGCAGTAGCATGGAATAACCTTCAATATGGGCAAGGCATGCGAATTGTTGAATCTGGTGTAGATGCTCTCTTTTTCATTTGGGGAGGATAAGAATTCAGTAGGAACCTTGTTCATCAGAATCGCTGTTTTCTTCTCAAAGAGGTCGTAGAGTTCATGCGTCATTCTTTTCGTACCTTGAATGTCTGAGGTGTCAATCGTGCATACTACCATGACAATGTCTGCGCTCACAATTGCGTTAATGGAGGAATACTGTAATCCTGGACTTGTGTCATAGAGGAGTACATCCAGATCGCCATCGCTGAGTAGAGTGTTCTTGAGCGAGAGCAGCCTCCCCAGCGCTCGCATCTCCCATTTGCGGTCTTTTGCCGACATATCCCTTAATGCTTCAGTGGCTGGGTTGGCTAACCCTACGAGCATTCTTCCACTGCATTCGCACATAGAGGTGTAGTCGATCAGAGTTTTTTCGATCTTGCAGGCTCCGTTCAAATAATCGTTTAGCCAGTACTCCGTGCTGTTAAGGTCGAAGAGGGATTGAAGGCTTGGAGCTCTGAAGTCCAAGTCCAGTAGGCAGACTTTCATGCCTCTTCGGGCATATGTCGTGGCTAGGTTCACCGACAGCAGTGTTTTCCCTGTTCCGCCTTTGTAGCTGTGGATTGCGATTATTTTTCCCAATGTTAATCCCCCGTTTTTTCGACGAAGAAATATGCTTTTCTGCCTTGCCTTTCTTTTTTGAGGTAATTCATTAGGACAAGTTGGTTTAGGTAGCCGCTTTCTACTGCCCGGGCCCTTTTTGTCTGCCCGGAGACGTCGTCAGCCGTAGCTCTGCCGAGTTTGCAGATGGAGACGGCAGTCTTTCTCAGGTGGTCTGGTAACGATAGAAGCGTCATTACGTCGAGGGCTTCAGGCAGGTCCTGAACCATGAAATCCTGCTTTCTTTCGTGTTTCTGAAGCTCGATCAAAACATCCATCTTTTCATTAAGGCGGTCTAGGCTTTCCTTGATTCTTCTCCGCCATACTGCTGGGTCCTTTCTAAAGACTTTTCCTGCTGCCA
>JAGLZJ010000085.1 GCA_023131555.1 Candidatus Bathyarchaeota archaeon
CCGATCCAGAACGCGGAGAAAAACGTGACCACGAAGATAATGACGGTGATCACAATCTGGATCACATCCAGACCCAGATAGCTTAGGAAAGCAATGAGTGGTCCTGTCACGACCGTGACGAAGATTACATAGAGAGGCATTTCACCGAGGAATTCACCTAGCAGTACGTCACTGGGCTTCATTGGAGCCGCAAGAAAAATCTCGACCTGTTTAGTCTTCTCCTGTCGCAACGTGTCTGTTATTGGGATGATGATGAAATACACGAAGATAGTGAAAAGAATAATCTTCACTGCAACAGGTGCAACTTGAGAGAGCAGGAGCGCCAGAACGTCATCAATGAAGAGGCTGGAGAGACTTGGAGTGATGAACACAACGTAGATAGCTAGAATGCCAGCGACAATGTATGGGAAGTAGGCTCGTATTCGCCTTATTTTACTCGTTCTGATGCGGTACTCGTTTCGCGCAACCACAAGCCACTTCTGCATGTGTATTCCTCAGCCTAACTCGTCACAAGAACACGGTATAAGACTGCGAATATAAAGCGCGCGCGTAATGGTTAGAGCTTAAATGTCTTCACGGTTAATCTCTAATCTTCACGTACAGCTGGCAATGAGGTTTAGTGAATGCTTGATAATTTGCGGGAATGTGTTCAACTAGGAGAGAAGTTGGGCGCGAAGTTTGTTGAAGCCCGTTACGAGGATCTCGTCTTGAGGGCCTTGCAGCGAACAAATGATGTTTGGAGAGACATAATTCTGAAGTCTCGAGCAGGTATAGGTGTGGTCTGCTATTATGGTGGAGCTTCGGGGTACTCCTTCACCTCCACAGCTAACAAGAGCAGCATGGAAGCTTCTGTGTCAAGGGCTTTCAAAATGGCTAAAGGCTCAGCCAAAGCAGCTACGCTGAAGCTGGACTTCGACAGACGACCAGCCATAAAAAGCCGCAAATCTGACACGCTTTCCGTGAAGGACCATCCTCGCAGCGAAGATCTGACGTATAAGACTGACCTAGTCAACAGAGCCGTCGATACTGCACGGGAATCCGGCGCAAACATCAGCAACATAACAGGCAGGTATGGAGAACTCTACGGGCAGAAGCTCTTCACTAACAGCGAAGGCTCAGTAATCGACTGGAACTTCGAGCTCGTAGATCTACGATGCACAGTTACTTCAAAAACGGTGGCAGGGCACCTTGTGAATGGTGCAGATGGAGCCGGAGGAACTCGAGGACTCGAATACTACAAAAGCCCTGGAACAACCCCTGAAGATATAGGAAAAAAGGCAGGCTCAAACGCAAAGGAGCAGCTGAAAGCGAAGGCTTGCCCTGCTGGAAAATTCCGGACCCTAGTAGAAAACAGACTCGCCGGTGTCCTAGCCCACGAATCCTTCGGTCACCTAAGCGAAGGAGATTTCGTTGCCGTTGGCGGATCTCCACTATCGGGAAAGTTAGAGACTCGACTTGGCACCAGAAATGCAACGATCGTTGACCATGGAACCCCAGACATCTCCGACATTGGAGGACTATGGTTGCCATATGACGACCAAGGCACTGAAGCCAATAAAACAACGATCCTCGACGAAGGAATCCTGAAGCATTATCTGCACAGTCGAGGAACAGCCAATTATTTGAAGCAGAAACCTACAGGAAACTGTCGAGCCATCCACTTCGGGTTCATCCCCATACCGAGAATGACAAACACGTATTTCGACGCAGGCAACCTTACGAAGGAAGAAGCGCTAGAGCTATTGGATACAGGAGTCTACGCAATCCAGAGTTCAGGCGGACAAGTTCAGGCAGACGGAAGCTTCGTATTCAAAGCAATCAGAGGATACTGGGTAGAGAAGGGCGAAATCAAGAACCCCCTTCGCGAAGTATCATTATCCGGCAACATCCTCAATCTCCTATCAAATGTTGAAGGCGCAACCAAAGACCTCCACCTTTACGCAGGATACTTCGGAGGATGCGGAAAAGGCGGTCAAGCTCCTCTACCTTGTGGTCTGGGTGGACCAGAATTGATTGTTGACGACGTGACCTTCGGAGGTCAAGCAGGTTAGAGGTAAGGTGAAGCAGCAGATGGAGTATGAGAACTTAAAGAATGAATTACTCGCCCTTGTCGATACAGGTTTAAAGTACGCGAGAACAGTGGATAATCAAGCAGAGTTCGAACTCTACTTATTCTACCGGAACAGAGCGATGGTGAACATCACACAGGGAATGGTTGACGCAACAGATGGAATAATCGAAGGAAACGCAACCCGAGTTGCCAAAGAGAACCAAGTCAGCTTCGCCTCTTCAAGCGGAATATCGATTGACCGAATCAAAAGAAGCATCAACGAAGCTACAGCCAGCCTGAAATCCTTGTCAGTTAAAGATGAACGCTTCAAAGGCTTCTGCGAACCCAAGAAGCCAAGCAAAGAAGGAGCCTTCACAGACGAAATACTGAACATAGGAAAAGATGAGCTCATCAGCTACGCCAACGCCCTGATCCGAGAAGGAAAGGAATGCGATAAGAAAATACATATGGTAGGAAGCAGCTGCGAAGCAGAATGGGGAGGCTTCGCCATCGGAAATACTCGAGGACTACAAGAAGCCTCCAGGTCAGCCGTTAACAGCTGCGACGTCTACTGCATAGCAGTCAAGGGAAATGAACGTAGAACAGCCTACAGATACGACATTTCACGAGAACGTTTAATCGCTCCCGAGGGATTAGGCGAAAAAGCGGCACAGAAAGCCCTCAGCCTCCTTGGTGCAAAAAAACTCGACAAAACGATGACTATGCCGACAATCTGGACACCTGACGCCGCAGCCGCTTACTTATACGCCAGCCTCGGGCAATCCGCAAGAGGAGAGTATGTTGTGGAGGGACGCTCCCCCCTCGCTGATAAACTGGAAAAAGAAGTCGCATCCAGCATGCTCACAGTCATCGACGACGGACAGAACCCTTCCGGATTCAACACCGAAGCCGTCGACGCAGAAGGACACCCGCAACAGACAGTCACACTTATAGAAAATGGTAAGCTGCAGAGCTTCCTCTTCGACACTTACTACGCAAGAATCTACGGTACTGAGTCAAGCGGCAGCTGTTCTCGACCAGGTCGACCCTTCGGCTCAGCTCTTCCCTACGAAACATCGCCAATGGTCAGACCTAAGAACATGGAAGTCAGACCAGGCAGCAACAGCTTAGACGAGATGATATCCTCCGTAGACAGACAAGCAGTTCTGATAGTTGACATGCCAATAGGAATCTTCCACAGCGACGTTGCCACCGGTGAGTTCTCAGCAGTTGCATCAAGTGCTTTCCTCATCGAAGAAGGTGAGAAGAAATGGCCTCTGCAACCAATATCCGTTGCAGGCAGTTTCTATAACGGATTTAAAAACCTAATTGACGTCGGGAACGACTTAGAGAAGACACTTTTGACAGTCGACACTCCTACTCTAGCCTTCGATGGGTTCTCAGTCGTTGGATGATTGCATGGTCATCTTCATCAAATGAAGATCGAAGCATGCATGTCTTCACCATTTAAGTCCGTAGTTTCCAACCGCCGCCAGTATGCGCGTCGATGGGGTTGAAGCTAGTTAAGTGCACGCGCACAAAAAAGTTAGGGTTAACCAAATATCTTTTATTCACAAGCAACAATCAACCAACTGAATGAGGGGAACCAAGCCTTGGACATCACAAGGAAAGAAGGCGAATACCTAGCACTTGTATACAGAAAGCAGATTGAAAACGGGGAGAGAATAACAACCACAGGTCTTGCAAGATCGCTCAATGTCACTCCAGCCACTGTGACCGAGTCTTTTCAGAAACTGGCGGCGAAGGACTTAATCGAGTACAGACCATATCATGGAATCAAACTCACCAAGACGGGCAACACAGAAGCCGAGAAATTGCTGAGAAGACATCGGCTTCTCGAAACACTGTTTGTTAAAATGCTCAAGCTCACTCCGAAGGCAGCATGTAATGAAGCCGCAAGAATGGACTACTACTGCTCAGATGAATTGGCCAATCACATTTGCGGCACATACTATCACCCCATCAGATGCCCATGCGATAAACAGATCTTCGGAGAGAGATCATGCATTGGATGTGCACAGGAAGGAGGATCTTAGAGGTTTGTGGACCTGGATAATTCTAAGCACCTTCACAATCAGTCTAATCGCCTTCATCGGAGCCTCGGTCCTCTTCCTAAAAGAGAAAATCCTGAATAAGATCCTACTCGTCCTAGTGGCTTTCTCAGCAGGAGCTCTAATCGGAGGAGCCTTCCTGCACCT
>JAGLZJ010000086.1 GCA_023131555.1 Candidatus Bathyarchaeota archaeon
CTCGTTTCCGTTCCACTTCAGATTCTACAATCAGAAAAAGACACGATGATACGAGAAGGCGTAATCAAAGCAAAAGACTATGAAACAGCATCCAAAGAAGCCTCACAGGTTCTGAAACACCCTGGGGCATTTGCATTAGGGCTGAGTTTTCTTGCTGTAGGAAAGGTTCCTTGAAGACGGAAATAACTATCAAAGCAATACACATTTACAACTGTCAAAAATGAATCTGCGTTGGAGCAAGGCTTGTTCCAAGAAACCATAATCACAGAAAAACTTGGATTACAGAATGATTCTTCCAGCCCGTATTCAGAAGGTTATACAAGCAGTCAAAGAGTGCCAATGCGCGAAAACATGGTTTCGATGAATTTTAACAGTTGGTACCCAAACAGGAACGCCACGAAGTAAGTGGGCCAAAGCATTATCGGCCAGTTCACAGGAACATAACTCCACAGATTCAAGGATATAGCGGAAATTTCCATAAGCAACGCTACAAACACACCACAAAAACCCAAGGCAAACTGAGCTTTGACTTCTCTTCTCCAACCATGTCTCTTCCTGCTAACCAACAACACGATCCATAGCAGCAAGAAAGCGAAGAATATCGGAAACCAACTCGCATTGAACTGGAAAGACATGCTATTGCAGAAACGCTATTCACAATATAAGTCTTAAGCATCCACTCTAACTCAATAACACACGCAGATCGTGGATTGCAGCTTCATACTCCTTTTATCAATCTAAATGCAAAGCCAACAACCGAGTTAAAATGGAAAAGAAAGACACTTGGAAAGTAATAGTCTTGGCACTGGTTGCTGGACTCATCGGGGGCCTAATCGGCGCAGCTTTCAGCGCTCAAGTCTTCATAAAGGGCGAACAGGGACCAGAAGGTCCACAGGGATCACAGGGCGAGCAGGGGCTCGAAGGCGAGCAAGGACCAGAAGGTCTGCAAGGACAGCCCGGGGTCAACGGAACTGACGCTGTCATGCAGGCGATTCAGAGAAGGAACGACACATCAATTGATGTTGATGGTTATGCTTTTCTGGAGTGGTTCAACCTCTCAGACTCAGATTCATCAATGAAGATCCTGATCAATGTCCGTCAGGATTCAAGAATCTTGGCGAGGTTCTCAGCCATTCATCGCTTGGAACCCCCTGCAACGATCTCGGCAAGAATTGTTGTTGACGGAAGCCACAACAGCACTACATATGTTTGCTCATTAGGACCGCCTGCCAGTGGAACATACACGATGACCGGTTACGTGGAGTTTCTGACTAATCCACTTGAGTCTGGTGAACATACTGTTAATGTACAATTCATGCGGGAGTCCGGTTCGCCCCTAATCATTGACCGAACGCTGACTGTCCTCGAGATCCCATCCAACTAAACGTCGTATGCGCGCGCGCAAGCACTTGGTTTCTCTTGAGGAAAATAGGCTAGACGAATGCCATAGTGTCAACTGGCTCAAAGACTTGTCGAGTCGACTATAAAACTGAGTCCGAAGTAGATTAGTAATGCTCCAAAAATCGCCATCATAATCCTATATGGTCTCAGTCCAATGATGCTCCTTCCTTTTTCAGAAAAGTGGGCGATGGAAGTAAGCCAGAGATAATCCATCCATACATGAAAAGCATACATCAAAAGCACCCCAGGGATCGATCCGAACTCTAGGGCTAGGAGAATCAGTTGAGCGCCTGCAGTCAACCACCAAACAAGGAAGAAAGGATTCAAACCTGTCAGGAAGATACCTAAAAAGACGAGATTTCGTTGGGTTATGGGTCTAGAAAACCTTTCTTCAAAGGAAGATGAGACAGACTCGTAGATCTGTTTCGACCCGAAGAAAAGCAGCATCACTCCGCCAGCAACTCCAACTGCCAATTGAACCAAGGGTTCACTAGACACGCTGAGTAATCCAAAAGCTAGCAGAAGGACAATCGCGAACTCCACCATCGTATGAGATATCGAGAATATCAGGCCGCTCTTAGCCCCGAATCGAGAACCATGGGAAATAGTGGCAAAAAACAGTGGTCCTGGAGCCAGAGCTCCGGAAGCTGTTATCAGGACGACTGTTCCAGCGAAGTTGAAGATGTCCATAGTAATATAAGCTTCAGACAGAGAAGATTAGCCTTCCTAAATGCTGGCTATGCATTGTGAGGAAATGGGCATGAAGGCTTCGAAGCTCTACTCGTCCAGTGTAATTATTCTCTCTCTAGCCGCGCTGGTTGAAAATCTGGCCTACGCCCTCCCAATGTCTTACTTCCCGAACTTTGTACAGTTTTTAGGCGCCTCAGTTGCGTACATCGGATTCTTCACTGCCGCATTTACCGCTGCAAACGCGGGTCTCTCCCAGCGATTCGGAGCCCTGTCAGACAAAATAGGACGGAAAAGGCTGATTCAAGCTGGTTTGCTGGCCGATGTCTTACTCGGTACGGTGACCGGGCTTGTATGGGACTGGGCTCCACTCCTTTTCATAAGAGTCTTGAACGGCATTGCAACGGCAGCCGTAGCTGCTCCCGCAGAAGCTTCTCTGGTTGATCAAGTACCAAGACGGAGGCGGGGTGAAGCCTTAGGCTTCTACCTGACGATGAGCATGATCGGATTCAACATGGGACCCGTCTTCGGAGGCGCTATACAGTCTCTCTGCAACGATGTCT
This sequence comes from Candidatus Bathyarchaeota archaeon, assembly GCA_023131555.1. Lineage (GTDB taxonomy): Archaea > Thermoproteota > Bathyarchaeia > Bathyarchaeales > SOJC01 > JAGLZJ01. The sequence goes on from JAGLZJ010000086.1 coordinate 2,652, forward strand.
TCGCAACAGGGCTGGAATGGAGCTACAGGATCCCGTTCTTCGCCGACTCCCTCCTCGCTCTAATTGCATTCTTCTTAGTGTGGAAGGGCGTCAAAGAGACAAGAGGAGTAAATTCCATGGCAAAAACCTCAGACAAAACCGAACAAGATGACTTCAAGCTCAGCAAGAAATCAGCCTTCTCACTGAAAATCTTATACATTTCATCCTTGGCGACGGGTTTTGCAGTCGGGTTCATTATACCGATCACTGTCCTATACTTCGGAGACATTTTCCATGCTACCCCTCTTCAGATCGGAGTCATCTTATCCCTCGCAGGTTTTGTTGGATTGACCTGTAACCTCTTCGCAGGGAGAATCTCTGACAGAATCGGGCGGAAGCCTGTTATAGCCCTAGGCGCACTCCCATCCAGAGTGGCTACGATCGCTTTTCCCTTTGCTCCAAACCTTACCTCAGCAGCAGGCATCACCGTCTTCAGATCCTTCGGTCACAACGTGGCAATGCCAGCATCTCGAGCACTGAACGCTGACCTAGTGCCTGAAAAAGTGAGAGGGAAGCTCTTCGGAAGACTGGCTGCCTTTTTCAGCCTAGGTGCAATCCTCGGACCAATCCTGTCCACGTTGATCTACGACGCCTACAGATTTCGAACCCTGCAGATTCCATTTCTCAACGATCTCTCTGTCAGAGGAGCTGGTCTCCCATTTTTCATCAGTAGCGCCATAGGACTCCTATCCCTCACACTGCTCCTCGTTTTTGTGGAAGAACCCAAGAAAAGACCTATCCACCAGTAGGTTTCGCCTCAGCACATAAGCATGTGCGCAGGCGAAAGTCACTTAGCACTCTGCCCTTTTATCAGGGTCCATAACTCGTCTCCCACGTAATGGATGTTCTCGAGAATCTTCCCTTTTTTAATCTTCTTCGCCTCCGCTACTTCAAAAAGAGCGAAGGACACAGCTAAAGGTCTTCCATGTCTTTCATCAACGACGACTACAACATCTTCTCTATGAAAGGTTCCTTCGAAGCGAATGATACCGGGAGCCATCACATCTGCCCCGTTGCAGACGTAAGCAACAGCTCCCATGTCTACTACTGCCTTTGGCAGACGACCGATGAGCCACTCATTAGTGAGGGTGGGAAACAGCCTTCTTTTGGATCTAGCGAAAGCCGGCTTCCCTGAGATAAAAAAGACCTCATAACCAGAAGCTTCCGCCAATTCAATTGGCAGCTTCAGCTCTGTAAACTCTGATGGCACAGCTATCTTTGAAACAAGTTCACCGAGTAGTCTTCTAGATTCCTTCTCTCTCAAATAACGGCGTTTCATTCTCACTTCTTCCAGTTTCTTCACATGAACATTGCTCTGAACGAGGCTTAATTTAAATCCATTGAGTTGGTCAGTTTCTACCCATTTTAAGAATTTGTTCATCTAACGACGATCATCTTAGAGTTTAATGCGATCTACACATTATTTCATACTATAAAATAGAATATAATTCCAGAAGGCTTAAATTATCTATGGAGAACCTAAGTATGCTGAAGGAGAAAGGAGAAG
>JAGLZJ010000087.1 GCA_023131555.1 Candidatus Bathyarchaeota archaeon
AGTCGTAAAAATTGCATTAATCTTCTAGAAGTAAAGTCCATCTTGCTTAAATAAGTGTAGAATAGAGATAAAACTTGAACGGAGAAAGGGTTTTGAGGCAGTTGATGGGTGAAGCGGCGAGTTCCAACAGCCTCTGGCGCACGCGCGTCGAGGGGTTTCAGAACTCTGTCACGGTGATAATACCCACCCTCAACGAGGAGAAAAGCATAGCGACTGTAATTCTTGAACTGAAACACCTTGGGTTCTCCAACATTGTAGTCATTGACGGGAATTCTGAAGATGACACAGTAGATGTCGCAGAGAGATTAGGCGTCAATGTAATCCATCAGAACGGATCCGGGAAAGGAGATGCGATGCGTCAAGCCTTTGGAGACACCGAAGTAAACGGAGAGGTTATCTTAGTCATGGATGCAGATGGGTCGATGAACCCCAAGGAAGCCTTCTCTTTCTTAGAAGCCATTCAAAATGGAGTTGACTGCGTGAAGGGCTCCAGGTTTCTGCCTGGCGCCGGTTCTGAAGATCTAACCCTGTTTCGAAGAATCGGCAGTAGCTTCTTCGTCTTCTTGGTGAACACTCTGTGGTCAACAAGATACACTGATCTGTGTTATGGCTTCGCGGCATTCAAAAGGAGAGCACTCGAAAAACTTTATCCTCACTTGGAATCTAAGAACTTCGAGATTGAAACAGAGATATTCATCAAAGCCAAGAAACTGGGCCTCAAAGTGGGGGAAATCCCAAGCGTTGAACTCCGTAGGACACATGGTAAATCTAATCTGAAGGCTCTGAAAGACGGGCTTCGAATCTTGAAAACGATAGTTCAAGAATTCGTTCAGAACAACAACATACCTCCAGTAGTTTGAATCCACATTCTGTAGCCGATATCGTTTTTTGCCCAGACTGTACATGCTAGTCTGTGCCGTTCGTGAAAGTATCCGTTATCATTTCTAGTTACACTGAAAAGCGGTTAAATGATATCCTGAAATGTATCTCCTCTTTAGGAAGACAAACGCTTCCTCCAATTGAGATCATACTTGTCTTAAACCCCGTAGAGGAGCTTGTCCGTTTTTACAGATCACGACTGCCCACTTCCATCAAGATCATCGTCTCACCGAGATTCGGGCTTTCACACGCCAGAAACGCTGGCGCGCAAGCTGCAAGCGGTAGCCTAATCGCGTTCATTGATGATGATGCTTTTGCGGATGAAGATTGGCTCAAAAATGTCGTGCAAAACTTTGACGATCCAGATGTCATGGGTGTTGGAGGAACCGCAAGGGCGTTATGGGATGAAGGTCGTCCCAGATGGTTTCCAGAGGAGTTGGATTGGATCGTTGGCTGTTCATATAAGGGATTTCCTGAACACAGGTCTCTAATCAGGAACCCCTTTGGCTGCAATATGTGTTTTCGCAAGTTAATCTTTAGCAAGGTTGGGTTCTTTCGTACTGATATTGGGAGAATGGGGAAAATTCTATTGGCTAACGAAGAGACGGAGTTTTCAATGCGAATCTTGCGGAAAAACCCGAATTGGAAAATAGTCTATGAACCTTCAGCCGTCGTGAACCATAGGGTTCCGAGAAATAGGAAGACCTTGAAGTATGTATGGAAAAGATCTTTCTTTGAAGGTCTTTCGAAAGCTTTGATTAGTTCAGGGTCTAGTCTCCAAAACACATTATACACTGAAGGTCGATATCTTAGATATCTCCTAGGAGTAGCTATACCAACAAGACTTTGGAGACCATCCTTGGAGACTCTATCACAGGTCCTCACCTTACTTGTCTCCATGTCAGGAGTTTTCGCTGGATTCATGGTTGAAGCTATAATTCATCGATGAAAAGGTATGGGGTGAAGGATTGGATAACATAGGAAAAGTGGAGAAAGCTGGGCTTTGTTGCGGATGTGGGACATGCGTCGGCATCTGTCCAAGTGGAGCAATAACAATGGATATTTCGAAAGGATTGTTCATACCCAATGTTGAAGAAAAAGAATGCTTGGATTGCGGGATCTGTATCGAATCATGTCCAGGGCAGACTGTAGACTTCCAATCTCTCTGCTTTGAAATCTTCGGGAGACAACCTGATGACCTCTACATTGGGAATTACTCGAAGTGCTATGTAGGGTACTCTAAAGATGGTCAGATTCGGTACAATTCATCGTCGGGGGGTGTGGCAACTCAACTACTAATCACTGCATTGGAGAAGAAGATAATTGACGGAGCTTTGGTCACGAAAATGCAGAAGAAGAATCCCTTGGTTCCAGAAGTCTTTATTGCTAGGACAAAACGCGAAATTATCTCTGCTTCAGGATCGAAGTATTGTCCAGTCGCCCTAAATATAGGATTGAAACAGCTTCTTAAGGATAATGGGAGATTTGCAGTCATAGGATTACCATGTCATATACATGGAATTCGGAAAGCTGAAAGGGTACTTCCAAACTTAAGAGAACGAATAGTTCTCCGCATTGGGCTACTGTGTTCCCATATGGTGACATTTAACGGGACACATTGTATCCTGAAGAAGATGGGAATCCGAAAAGATTCAGTCACTCAACTTGGTTACAGAGGTCATGGTTGGCCTGGATTCATGTCAATAAGCACCAAACAACGTTCACGCTACATCCCTCTGATTGGTTTTTGGAATGCGTATTGGCATCTTTTTTCACCTGGTTTTTTTACCCCTGTTCGATGCACATTGTGTCCAGACCAAACTGCTGAATTGGCTGATATATCAGTAGGTGACGCGTGGTTGCCTGAACTTAAACATAACAAAGTGGGAGAGTCGATTATCATTACTCGGACAGCTGTAGGGGATGAAATGCTTGAGATCGCAACCTCCGCCAATGCAATTAGAACAATAAGAGTCGAGCAATGCAAAGTGAAGCAATCTCAATTGGTGAATTTGAACTTTAAGAAGAAGGATCTAGGGACTAGATTTGACTTCTTTCGTACAATCGGAAGGGCGGTACCAGTCTTCTACCCGAAGCCAACTCGTATTCCTCCAATGAGCCTTCTCCCCTCGATCCTTAGAACTTTGTATACCTATTTTAATATCTGGATTTCATCTCATAGTTTGCTTGCTAATGTTCTTCAATATTTTCCGTTACCAGTGGTTAGGCTCTATTATGGTATTTACAAGGCTCTTTCTATTATTTGATGTAGAGAGGAGGTCTCCACAATGACTACGAGGCTACATATCGTCCACGTGGCAAACATGAAGAACAAAGGCACTCAGGCATTGCTTAAGTGTGATGTAATAGCAATCAGAGAAATTATCCAAGACACGTACCTTTCAGTATCGACTACTGATTTAGAAGGGGTCCGTCACCTGAATCTACCTTTGGATTCGATACTCCCTCCAATAGTTGACATTCCTTATGAACGAAGTGATCAACTTGCTAGAGTACGAGGGTGGAGCAGATCCAGCGTACAATATAAGGCGTCTGTTCTCGCATTCTCCGTCTTCATGGTTATTCAACTCTTGCTCTCAGCAATTTCAGTGATGTTCATGAAAATCGGAATGCTGGCGATATACCGGCGAAAAGTCATGGAACACTTCAAAGACTGCCATTTAGTGGTATCTCATAGTAATGAAAACTTTAAAGAGACCGCTTCTCTGTTGCCCTTGACTCCAACATGGGCAATAACTCGCTGGTCTATGCTTTTGGTGAGAACTTGGACAGTTTTCGTGGCAAAATCCTTCAGAAAACCAATCATTATGTTCCCCAACTCGGTCGGTCCTTTCAGGACACGTGTTGCTCAACGTTTGGCTGCCTTTGCTCTAAACAACTGCAATAGCCTTCTAATCAGAGATGAAGTGTCTTATGAAATCACAAAGAACCTAGTGAAACCTAATTTCAAAGAACGCGTGATTCTTACATATGATACTGCTTTACTTTTTCAGCCACGCACGCAAGTGAAACACAAGCATACAGCTGGACCTTTAGTGGCAGTCTGCCCAGGCATCTACGGTCATCGTCTTCCTCCTGTCAAAATTCAGGAATATGTTTCAGCACATGCAGAAGCTCTAGATGAGGCTGTTGCGACATATGGTTTTCATCTTCTCTTTCTCCCCCATTATGTTAGTGGTTTCGAACACGATGACTTACACATGTGTCGCTCAATAATCAGTAAAATGAAGCAGAAAGACCATGTTGAGTGCATTAGTGCCAAT
>JAGLZJ010000088.1 GCA_023131555.1 Candidatus Bathyarchaeota archaeon
TTGGGTAGTTCTCTCTCTATTATAGTTTGCGAATTTCCAATCTTCTTTCTTAGAGTATGCAGGTAGCTCAACATCCCCTCGATGTCTTTAAGATCTCTTCCCAGCAAGCTTCGTAGTTCTCTCCAAAAGAAGGTGTTTGCCTTGACTTTCGTATTCTCAAGGTACTGCGTCAGTCTCTTAGTCCATTCTTCTCCTCGTCTATCGAAGTCCAGTAGCAGAATGACTTCATCTGCTTCTAAGTCCTCTATCTCTGTGGCGAGGGCGAGAAAGGACTTTCTCGTTTTTCCAGCGATAACTTCGCCTGAAAACGCGAGTTTTCGAAGGACTTCGACGTCGTTCTTTCCTTCCACGATTATTGGTGTTCCCTTCGTTGAGTGGAAGGCAAGTCTTTCAATGATTACAGAAATTTTCTCCATTTTCTCTGCGAGATGAGTTGACAAATCCAGCTACCTTGTCACTTCAAGTGTTTTCATTCTATTCAGATTCTCAGGATGGGCTTCAAAGTGGGCTCTTACTGGTTTCAGTAATTGCGTGAGGGCTTCAGCAACAGCATTCTTTAGGTCTAGGGGATGCAGTTTGCCTTCGCTATAGTTTTTTTCGAGTTCGTTGTATTCCGTGAATGTTTTTTCCCCTCCATATTTCGCGGGACGCTTCACCGTTATTTCATTCGTGTTTGCGAATATGGCATAGTGGGCTGTCTCCAAGACAGGGTTCTGGGTCACCTGCCTCGGTGGGCAATAAGCGTCCAGTATCTTAGCTCGAATTTCACGTGGTGAGTCATGAACGTACACGCAGCTTCCCGGGATGCTCTTGGACATTTTTGATGCGATTCGCAAGTTAACCCCCGCGTCTTCGTCCAGTTGCCCTCTCTCGGTGACTGCGCCCTTCAACCCCATTAGGAGCGGTGTATGAATACAAGCTGGTTTTGGTTGATTGAGTCTTTCCGCAACATCCCGGGCAAGCATGTGGGCTTTTCTTTGTTCGAGGCCAGCGCATGCAACGTCAAGTTTCATATGAAAGATGTCTGCTGCTTGCATACATGGATAGAGCAGCCAAGCTGTCTCAATTTCAGTGGCGTTCATCTCTCTGCCCATGATAGGGAGGGCTCTCATTATTCTCTGGACAGAGGCAGTTTTTGCGATCTTCAGAACTGTCTCCCAATACTCTACTTCTCCAGCGAGATCGGAAGCCCAAACGTATTGTGCAGGCTTGATTCCAAGGGCGGAGAAGCACTCTTTGAAGTAATCTCCGCACAAGCGTATATTTTCCATTTTTCCGCCAAGCTTGTTATTAATCCACGAATGCCAATCTGCGAGGAAAATTATGAAGTGGAAGCCTGCAGAGATCATGTCTTTGATTTTGGATCCGCAGACCAAACCTAAACCGATGTGCATTAAGCCGCTGGATTCAAAACCCCAATAAGCGCGAGGCGTTCTTCTTGACTGAAGCAGACTCGCCAGCTCGTCTCGGGTGACTACTTCGACTGTGTTTCGAGTAACAAGCTGCATCGTATCTGTCTTCAAAGCTGACGCCTCTTGATGATTTGAAGGATAATCTATTGATCAGGACTTAAAGTCTCTGTCGCGGGTGGATTGTGTCCCACGTTACCTAACACTCCACTTCACCGATGGAGCTTTTCGCTCTCCTTTGCAGAGCTCTCTCTTTCGTGGGTTTGTCACCCGCGCCGCCGTGTCTCATGCTTGGGTATGCTTTCCTTCATCAGTGAGTTCAGTCAAGTCCGTCGGCACGAGTCTCTAGGAGAGATTTCAGCGGATTCAGATGCTCATATCATCGCATAACTATCTTTATTGGCACTTCAGAAAAGACTTTCTATTCTACTAGATCCTGCAAGTCGAGTTCAAATGCTGCCACTGGAGCTTCGAGACCGAAGTTGTTCAGCACTTCAGGATGGATCTCTCCTACTAGCCCCAGACTTACATGCGCTGTCCGCCCCTTTGCACCGCATGTTATCGAGGCTGCTCTTCCATCAATGAAGGAGGGCGATTCTGCCACATTAAACCTTCGGGGTCCAAGATCCATGTTGAGTAATAAGGCCTCAGCGATTGATTTGATTTCAGTGAAGCTGGCTGCGGAGTAGGAAACGACTGAGGCCATATGAAGTCTTCGTTCACACCCGGTCTCACGATCCTTGTTTAGGCAAACAACGTCCGAGACCTCGAAGAGTTTTTGCGGGAAGCTTTCGTGCCTGTTGTCAGCCAAGTTTCTCATGAGGGTGGGCAGGAGGCTTGTCCTCATTATTGTGTACTCGCTTGAGACAGGGTTGGCGAGTTTGACACATGGCTCAGTTTCCTTGCGCATTTTTTCGAAATGATGGTTTTCGTTGGTCAGTGTGAAATTAACGACCTCTATGAAGCCCAGTCCAACCATTATCTTCCTGACTCCGTCTGCTAATTTTAATGTACAGTCCTCCTCGCCGATCGTGACTGACGATGGAAATGTGGGTGTGAATCGGTTGTATCCGTATCCGATTGCTACTTCTTCAACCAAGTCTATTTCATGAAGGATGTCGATGCGATATGGAGGGATCTTTACCTCTAATAATCCGGTTCTTAGACTCTTCACTCCCAATCTGCATCTCTCTAGACACTTCGTGACAGCGTCTTCTGAGAGCTTGAGACCGAGGGTTCTGCTGGCGTAGGCCGTTCGTAACTTCATAATTTGAGGACTCAAATCAGGCGAGAACAGCTTACGATCTGAGCACTTTACCTCGACAGCTTCGATAGAGCCTCCCATTTCCGCCAGAGCAGTGGTTAAGACGTTTAGGCTCTTCTCAACAGAAAGCTGATCGGTTCCAGTAACATCGATGAATAAGTTTCTGGTTTCTTCATCGACTCTTGTAAGCTCACTATTGATTATTGGGGGCATTGAGAGCACCTTTGCTTCGCTATCAATCAGCAAGGGAAATCTATCGGAATGATCGACCAAATGCCTGTAGGCAGCTCCTTTCTCATGTTTATCAAGAACTTCCATTAGGCTCATCTTTTCACGTGTGTTCAGCGGTATGAATTCAGCACTATCTGGTGGAACTGCTGTGTAAGTGAAGGGGGCCTTTACTGCGTCTAGATTGTGAACTCCGATGGATGCCTTCCGACGATCTCTACCTACACCCCAGTGTAGATCCTCCTGCATTTCCATGAGGTCTACTACGCCGTCTTCGTCCAACTCTATTCCTCGAATGACAGCTGCAAGCATGAATGGTCTGACTTCTGAGACTGCATCCTCGATCCTAAGCAGTGTTCCGCCTTCTCTCACGTTGTATGTAGGTAGCCCGGTCTCCCATCCTCGCAGTCCTCTGAAAGCCCTAGCGATTCCACTGTAACTTGAGAAGTCGATGCGGTTTGGGTTGAATTCCACCTTCACGTGGTCTTCTCCGACTTCTTCGATGTCGAAACCGAGCCACGGTAACCATTCAGTCATCTCTGAGAGTGTTAACTTCCTGTCAACGTATTTTGAGAGCTTTTTCCTATGAAGTGTGATTACAGGCGTAGGGGAGACCTCCTCAACCAATTCAGGTTATTGTTGTACAGTAAGCGTATGTCATCTAGCCCGAGTTCAATCATCGCTAAGCGCTCTAGTCCTCCCCCCCATGCAAGCACGGGATAGTCAATCTTCATAGGAGCCAAGACTTCTGGTCTGAACATTCCCATTCCACAGAGTTCAATCCAGCGCTTGATTTTAGGCAGGTAAACCATTGCTTGAGCGGAAGGCTCAGTATAGGGAAAGTAGCATGGCCAGAATTCGACTTTCTCCAGCCCAAAACGTCTGTAAAACGTCTTCAGTGTCCCCATCAGATCTTGCAATGTTACGTCCTTGTCAACCACAATCCCTTCTATCTGATAGAACTCAGCTGTATTCTTGTATGTCAGTTGCTCGTTTCTGTATACTCTATCTACTGAAAAGACTTTGATAGGTGGGCTTCTGTGCCTTGAGAGATATTTTATTGTTTCAGCTGTCGTGTGGGTTCGGAGAACAAGCCTTTGAGCTTCCTCTTTTCTCCACTGATAGCCCCAGCCTTTTGAGCCTGTGATCCAACCGTTCTCGTGGGTTTTTGCGACTGC
>JAGLZJ010000089.1 GCA_023131555.1 Candidatus Bathyarchaeota archaeon
TTGAGAGCAAAGATACCTTCGAGACCGCTTCAAAGACTCTTAGAGTAATCGATGTTCCTGACCTGTCGATTCAAGGTCCAGGCTCGGTTGCAGCAGACGAAAAAGTTACGTTCACTTCAGATAGCAGTCACACAGATCCTGGCGGAGAACTTCTCATCCTCAGATGGGCTCTTTGGGGACCGGGCGATGCATTTCCACGGCTTGAAGGCAACGGAACAGACGTTGAATTCGAGATCGACGCTGGATGGTTGGGAAACTTTACAGTAACCCTTGATGTGCTAGACAACTACGGCGTCACCTACGATCCTGCAAGACCTGCTTCAGATCCCTGGCGCCAGACCAAAACTCTTGAGGTAACCGAAAAAACCACGGGTGGACTATTCAGTCTAGATAACATTGTACTCATAGTAATCCTCGTCGTCATAATTGCCTTAGCAATCGTCTACATCCGCCGCCGCTCACGGTGACAGTCTCAGGTTTTGGGATCTTCCACATTTTTTTGTTTCTTCTATTTTCCGACTGATAATCAGGATGCTCAGAAGCCCGCTTATCACTCCTGGTGCAAAAAGGAAACCCCCAAGGGAACCTAACCAACTCAGGATAGTTGGCTCGGAGAAACCAGCGAAGTATAGGTAGACCGGAATTGGCACTACTGCTCCACTCACGAGAAAAACCGCTCCGCTAATTGACGCTTCAGACCTAATTATCAAACAGCCTCCAAGAATCAACGAGATAGCGGACAGTGCCATCAACGAGGCTCCCAAGTACACTTGGGGAAACTGGGATCCAACGGGAGGGAGTGAAGACAGCGCGTGATACACGCCGAGAATGTAGAAGTCTAAGAAGATTAGACTCGTGGCTTCAATCAAGGCCAGAAGCCCGCTGAGAACTCTCCACTGTCTCCATTTATCAGACGTCAATTCAGTACAGGTAGAAGTGCCATATACGGGGAAAAGAGAGTTTTGGTCATTTACAAAATAGAGAAAAAAGAGTGGGTGCGCGCATTCGCTTCGTCAGCTCATTTGCGCGCGCGCAGTAATAGGAGCACAGCAGCGATGGCGGCAATTGCTGAAAGTATTGATGAGGCTACTAAGCCTGTTGCAGTTACCGACTGCAATGAGCCGATGGATACTTCTATTTCGCCGAGGGTTGAGTCGATCGTTGCAGTGTTCTCGTCGATGGCGGTTACAGTCGCGTTAATGGTTTCCAGCCTAGTTTGAAGTGAACCAATGGAGCTATCTATCTCAGCTAAGATTTCACCTTTGCCTGCGTTGAAAATACCCGACAAAGTGGCGTTTATTGCCGTGAGATTAACGTGGATCTCGCCTATTTGACTGCTTATTGTGGCGAGTTCATCGCTGACTCCTGTGAGTGTAGCGTTCCAGCCACTCAGAGTTGGACTCAACAGGAACGTGCGGAGTGTTGTTCCTTCCTGGGTTGTGTTTCGCTCCGTGACTAACCTGCTTGACTCCACCAGCAACGCATAGGTTCCAGGAGATGCATCTATCGGGATCTCATAGGAGATTAAGTAGACTCCCGTCGTTACCTCTTCAATATCCATCGAATCGATTGGTAAGACCTCATGACCGTAGAGCAGAGAGGCATTTATCTCAGAAGCGCTAACGCCTTTGCCTGAGCTTGAGACTAAGACGAAGAACTCCGCAATCTCTCCTCTGAAATGTATTGATCCCACATCCATAGTAATATCTAGTGGAGGGATCGCTGGTCGTTCAGTTATGAGCACGTTGGGACTGAAGGCAGTGTTGTCACTGGTGTTTGTTTCATAGGGGACAGCGTCAGCGGTCACTTGGATGATGTGGTTACCTAATGAGGCGAATTCCGTGTCCCAGTAGAGGGTGAATTGCTCCCTTGAACTGTAGGTTGTGCCTGCGATCAAGAATTTCCTTTCGCCTGTTGGACCACCTATCTGAATTATGACATTAGTCTCATTGCTTACTGCAAGATTTTCCGTGACTTCCAACTGGAACTCGACATACAGGTACTCATGGTTGAAGACGGTTGCAGGCATCGGGACTGTCCCAGTGTGCGCTTGCGTTTCGTTCTCGCGCGCGGGGAGCAAGACGGGGGAGAGGATGTTCGTCCAGTCTTTCACAATTGTGCAGGTGGTTTCGTTTCCCTGAGGGTCGGGGTTATCGGTCTTCAGCACACGCGTCCAGACGGTGGCGGTGACATTCTCCTCCGTCGCATAGAGCCGAAGTGTGAAGGTCCAGTTGCCAGCTGGCATGTCGCCGTCTAAAGCTTCGGGAGTTTGGATGCCTTCATTACCCCAGATCCAACCTCCAGTTTGCAGTGGAGTCCCAGAAATCAGGCTGAGAGAGCTGTCGTTCAAGTTGGTCTTTCTCGGGTTCACTGTCCAAAAGCCAGTGTCTGTGCCTACAGTGATTTCTGTGTCGTCGAAACGCGCGCGAGCTCCAGCAGCCCAATCTGCCAGTATCAGGTTCACTGTATCAGCTGCTGCCATTGGAGTGAATTCCCACTTTGCATCCCATTGTTTGAGCAATTGATGAATGGTTAATTGATCAATTGGAACCCATTCTGTGGCGGTTGCATTGTAGTAGGCGGTGACATTGAAGCTTTCGTCAGCTTCACCGCGGTTCACGATTGTAAAGTCGATAGTCGCGTCCTCTCCCTGTTTAAGTTCACTTGGGGAGACTGAAACGTCTGCCATCTCGAGTTCTCGGTGGTTCACAATTTCAACCGGAAGCCTGAATGGATCGCTCTGCAGACCTTCAGTGTCATTGACTGTCAACATTACGAGGTAGTCTCCAGTCGCATTGAATCGGTGTGTGACAACTGGGTCGACTGTCGCAGTCTCGTTTTCGTCAGCGAAGTCCCAGATATAGCTAACAATGCCTCCATCAGGATCAGGGTCAATGCTGGCTGAGCCATCAAAGATTACTGTTCTGTTGACGACTCCAATTTGGTCTTCAGGTGTAACTTCAAATTCCGCTACGGGGTTTGGTTTAACGGCAACATACTGTCTGTAGATTGGGTTGCTTTGTGAACCCTTCATTGGACCTGAGCCTTGGTCGTCAAGTACGGTGAGCCACACATTATAGATGATAGTGTGTGAAGTGAAGTTGTGAGTTATTGTGGGAGATGTGGAATTGGCTACTGTGCCGTCGCCGAAGTTCCATAGGTAGAGGGCTATGTTTCCTCCGAAATCGGGGTCGTAACTCATAGAGGCGTTGAAGAGTGTGTCTTTCGTCGCGACAGGTGGATCCGGATGGACTGTGAAATTGGCTACTGGTAGTTTCCCTAATCCTGGTCTATAGAAGTAGCTGCCTTCCGTCTTATGGTTGATTTCGTCTGGGGGTTGTGAGTTATCTGAGAGTGCGGTGTGTGTGAAGCTGAGGTTGCCTTCGCCGTCTCTTAGTACTTGAAAGGTCATGTTGAAGATTATGCCGGATCCGTTGAAGGATGGAGCCGGTTGTAAGCAGGAGTAAACCAACTCGTATAGAGTACCCTGTTCCTCGAGTTCAGTTCCGGAAACGCCATGAGTTTCATTGAGTTGATTTTTGACGTTGAATGCTGGGTCGTAGAGCACGCCATCTGGATAATCGTCGACTGGAACCTTCACGGTGCGGGATACGTACTTTAAGACAGCGGGAGCCCATCGGAATCCGATCGTGAAAGCGTAGAGGTTTTCAACGTCTGTTATTTTAATGTCAACTGTGAAGAGATCTCCTACGTTAGCTGTCACATTCTGTGGATCGATGTAGATCTTGGGGATTGCTCTGGGAGCAATTGATTGCTGTGAACTTCCTTGAGAAGCAATGATGATACCGCTTATGATGATGTTGAAGCAGAGTAGAGAGAGAAGTGTAACTCTAGATAGTTGCTTCGCCATGTATTGGCACCTTGCATTTAGTGGAAAACTTCGTCATTTAAGTCTATCCATGGATGTCCACGTTCCTTTTAGGCGGTAAGGCTGTTGAAGAGAGGATGGTTCAAAGGAGAAACTAGGTTTATATTTCAGGCTTCATGATGAAACGTTGTATTCAGCATGACGAAGAGGGAAAAA
>JAGLZJ010000009.1 GCA_023131555.1 Candidatus Bathyarchaeota archaeon
CTCCCTTGAAAGGGCCTCTTGCATCGACGTGTTGAACACGGCATCCCCAGAAAACTTGGATTCCGCCGTCGTCCATTTTTACTGGAATTGACACGATCAGGGTTCTCTTTGGTGTTCTCAGAAAGGCATGAACTTCTGACTCTAGGTTCAGCATTTCTGCTGCAAGGTTTAGCTGTTCTAAGGCGACTTCTAGAGGCTCGATCTCTCCGCTCAATCCAGTGTCTCCTGGGCGAAATTATCTGTGTTGAGTTGCCCTTTAAAGCTCTTGCACGACTTTTCGGAAAAAAGAGTGTGGGTTAGGGAGCGCCTTTTTTATGAGGCGGGGATGCCTGCAGTATCGCAGAGGTTCACTGCTTTTATGGAAACGCAACCCAATTGTCTAAAGACGAACTTCGCGTCTCTGAAAAGTCGTAGTATTCGTCGCGCGCACGCCTTTCTTTATCATTTCGCAGAGATGGAACTCGTATCCTGTGTGTGGCTTGTCGTAAAGTAGCATTTACAGTCTCCGAGTTTCAGAAACAGGGCTGATTCTTAAAGTTATCGTCCAACCGGATATGTGTACGGAGAAAGAAAAGGAAGGGGGAATCCTTAGTCAAGGATTCTCTCAATCTGATCTTGTTCAACTTCTTCTGCGAGTGGTATTCCAGTTACTTTCGAAGCTCTTTCAGACAATGACATGAGGTCGTTTCTGTTGACTAGGTTGAGTTTCCACTTTCTTGCGCCTGCGAGCAACTGCATCAGTCCCACTCCCACTCGCTCCTGCAGGTATGTGTATAGTGCTACTGCTTCCCATGGAATGTCCTTGAATCTTTCGCCATATTCTTCCTTCAGTTTTGGTGCAGCAATGTAGTATTTGTCCGGTGTCTTGCCATATCTTTCTGCGAAGCTGCGTGGCAGTTTACCTTCCTCTGCAAGTTGACTGAAGTAATTGGCTTTCATTACTGCTGTCAGTGGTGAACGCCCCATTAAGACCGCTTTGACGAGCGGACCATTTCCGTAATTGCTCATTGCCATCGCTTTCAGGATCTGGGTCTCAGCGATGAATCCTCCCGCCATCACTAGGTCTGGTACATGTCTTCCTTTCTTCTCGAGAATCCTCGCGCACTTCAGCACCATGGTTTCCAAGTAGACTGTGGGAATGCTCATCTCATCCATCATCGGAACCGGGCTCATTCCAGTGCCTCCTCCAGCGCCATCGAAGGTGATTGCTTCGATTTTTGCCTCGGAAGCCATCTTCATTGTGTAGGCTACTGCAGACGGTCTGTACGCGCCTGTCTTGAGGATTACGTGTTTTGCACCTTGCTGTCTCAACCATTCAATGTCTTCTACGAACTCCCTGTGTTTCGGCATACCGACTCTGCTGTGTCGCTCAAACGATTTGAAGACGCCCTCCTTGAAAGCCTGCTGAACTGTGGGGTCTTCGGGGTCTGGGATGACGATGTAACCCCTCTTCTTGAGCATGATTGCCTTCTCAAGATTTCGTATTCGAACTTCTCCGCCGATTGCTTTTGCACCCTGTCCCCACTTCCGCTCGATGACGTTTACTTCCAGCTTTGAGAGTGCATAGACATCTATTCCCAGTCTCTGGTCTTCTACGTTCGTTTGAACTACGACTTCGCCATATTTGCCGTCCCAGAACTTGCGGAAGGCTTCAACTCGCCGCTTCAACTCTTTGGATTCCGTGATTTTGCCGCCTGCGATCTTGGATTCCCGATCCATCCCGCAGACGTTTTCTCCAATTGTCACGACGGCGCCTGCTAACGCTGCACCGATGGCTAAGCCGTCCCAGTTGAGTCTGGCAACCTCTGTTGATCCGAAGGCTCCTGTGAGTATGGGAACCTTCAAAGGAATTCCGGCAACCTCCGTACTTACGTCTGCGTTGTGGAAAAGAGCTACGTCTGAATCTGCTTCGATTCCATGGACTTCGAAAAGGTTGGCTTGGATGTTTAGATGTGACCAGTCTAAGCCGAAGTCTTTCAAGGCACCAGCCGTGCTGTAGCCAAATTGGAGCGGTTCAGGGTACAGCGCTTCTCTTCCTCGAAAAGCAGAGAGGCTGATCTCGCATAGAAATGGGCAGTCGCGTATGCATATTGGACACATGCCGCTTGTTGGGCTTGTGTCTCTAACTCGTGTCTGTGTTCCGGTAGTTGACTTTCCGTTTAGGTATGCACTGTTTCTATTTACTCGTTCTGGCATTTTCTCTCCATCTTTACGTTTGTAAACTTTGGGTATGAGCGAAATACCGAGTGACAGATTTAAAGATTCCTCATAGCTGGTTGGAGCAGGATTACGATGACCGATGTTTCCCCCAGAAACGCTAGTGCAAGCCTGAACCAATTGAAGTTTTACGACAATATGCGAATTATTCTAGACTACA
This sequence comes from Candidatus Bathyarchaeota archaeon, assembly GCA_023131555.1. Classification (GTDB taxonomy): domain Archaea; phylum Thermoproteota; class Bathyarchaeia; order Bathyarchaeales; family SOJC01; genus JAGLZJ01. Next base: position 2,378 of record JAGLZJ010000009.1, read on the forward strand.
TCTTTTATATTCTTCAGTTAGCTTCTCCTAGAGAAGTCTGAAAAGGAGGAGGACTTAGAACTGTCAAAGTCGCCATATGTCTCGCCCGAAGACGTCGATCGAATGTTTGAGAATAAGCCAGTGATAGTTATCGCGAACAGAGACGAAGCTAAGATTGAGTTGGCAGGTCTCGAAGTTGGCCCTTTTGAAGAAGGAAGGGAGTATGAGTTGCGGTTCTGGATTGCGCAGGAGCTTGGTCGAGCAGGACTCGTCCGCTTCCGCGAAGATGACGTGATGAACGTCGTAAAGCTGCATAAGGTTCACTGGCGGGAGAGAGTGCAACCTTCAACTCGAGTGTCCCCGCTTCCATCTGAGTTCTACCCTAGACTGAAACGTTACCTTGAACATCTCAAATCACGTTCTCATAATCTGGAGAAGCGGAGGGAATATGAAAAGTCGTTGAAGATTGCGCAGGACATAATCAACAGCCGAATTAAAAAACTGGTTTCGCTATCGTCTTCTCCTCCCGTGACCACTAATATCTTGAAGAACCTCAGCAACGAAGAGCAAGCCTTCTACCATCGCCTCCACCAAATAGTAGCTGAATGGAAGCGAAGCATCCTGCAGGTGAATGACGAGAATGACCGAAGAGATTGAGATTGATCCACAAGAACGCTTCGAAGACTTCTTCAAGCAAGAGAAATACCGCGAAAGAATCTCTCACATGGCAGCTACAAACACAATCTCAATCGTTGCAGACTTTGAAGACTTACTCGTATTCGACATAGACTTGGCTCAAAGACTCGTGGAACGCCCTGATGAGTATCTGAGACACATAGATAGAGCGGCCTATCTGCAGTTGGAGACAGAAGACAGCGAATACGCCTCCAAAATCGAAAACGTCATTGTCCGACTCAAAGGATTGCCTGAACCAACTGCGCTACGTATGTTGGGCGCCGCCAACATCGGAAGACTGGTGATGGTTGAAGGGATAATCGTACGGGCAACACCTGTGCAACCTCAGGTTATGAAGGCAGTCTTCAGATGCAAGAGGTGTGAAACCACCGCGATAGTGGATCAGAGCGGACCATTTCTGAAGGCTCCTTTGAGATGCGAGAATCCAACGTGTCAGAGCAAAGGACCCTTCGACTTCCTTCAAGAAGGATCAACCTTCATCGATTATCAGCAGATTCGAATTCAAGAGAGGCCTGAAGACCTTCCTCCCGGTCAACTTCCGAGAACGTTAGATGCACGACTTATCGGCAGAGAACTTGTCGACAAAGCTAGACCCGGAGACCACGTAGCTTTAACCGGTATAGTGCGCGCGGTTGCCCCCGTCCTTCCTACGGCGGGAAAACTGAGGGTATTCCGTCTTCACGTTGAAGTTAACTTCTTAGACGTCGAGAGCAAGGAAACTGAAACAACACTGATCTCTCAGGAAGACGAGGAGAAGATACGTGAATTAGCGAAAGACCCTTGGGTCCACAGGAAAATCCTGCGCTCTATCGCCCCCTCAATATATGGCTACGAAACGATCAAAGAAGCCATAATGTACTTGGTGTTTGGCGGTGTCTCAAAACACTTAGCCGATATTTCAATCAGGGGTGAAATGAACATTCTCTTGGTCGGAGACCCCGGCACGGCAAAATCACAGCTGTTGCAGTATGTATCAGCCATTGTGCCAAGGGGGCTTTACACTTCTGGACGTGGAACCACAGCTGCTGGATTGACTGCAGCGGTGCTTCGAGAACGTGGAGGAGGAATGACGCTTGAAGCTGGAGCCCTCGTTCTGGCAGACAAAGGAGTAGCCTGTATTGACGAAATCGATAAGATGCGCCCAGAGGACAGAGTCGCTATCCATGAAGCTATGGAGCAGCACACTGTCTCCATAGCCAAGGGAGGCATTGTTGCTACTCTAAACGCAAGGACCGCCATTCTTGCAGCCGCGAACCCTTCCCTGGGAAGATATGATCCTTACAAAACCGTGACCGATAACATCAACCTTCCTATAACGATTCTCTCAAGGTTTGATCTTATCTTTGTTATAAAAGACGTTCCAGAGAAGGAACTGGATGAGAAGATGTCCACCCACATCTTGCAGATCCATATGAGCGGCACAGCTCCAGTAGAGACCCCTATCCCTTCAGACCTATTTCGAAAATACATTAGCTACGCCAAGAACATTAAACCCGTATTGAGCAAAGGGGCTTTAGAGAGACTCAAAGCCTTCTATCTTGAGATGAGAGCAGTAACCGAGAGAATTGAAGGGTCACCTATCGCCATCACTGCTCGACAGCTGGAGTCTCTGGTCAGACTGGCCGAGGCCAGAGCACGCATCGGTCTGAGAAACAAGATCACCGTTGAAGACGCTGAAACCGCCATCGTGATAATGAACAAGTCTTTAGAAGAAGTGGGAATTGACATCTCAACACAGATGAGGGACATTGACATCATAATGGTTGGCAAACCAAAGAGTATGCAGGACAGATTAAGAATTCTGCTCGATGAAATAGTGGATCTTTCAAAGGAGACAGGCATGGTTGAGCGAAAACTGCTCTTAGAAACTCTCCTGTCGAAGTACAAAATACGCACTGAAGAAAGCCAGAAACTCCTCGGGAGATTGATAAGAGATGGCACGATCTACGAACGCAGACCAGGCTTCTTAAGCAAAGTATAGCCAGAGACTGAAAGGGGTCCCTGTTGAGGGTTCAGGATCTTCGAATATCTGAACAAGTAAAAGAGGTGATAATGAAGACAGGAATCTCTGACCTGTTTCCTCCTCAGGAAGAAGCCATCCGCTGTGGAGTTCTAGAAGGAAAAACTCTCGTTTTAGCAAGCCCAACTGCATCTGGGAAAACTCTAACAGCAGAACTCTGCGCCCTCAGACACGTAATTGAACTCGGTGGAAAAGTCATCTATCTGACGCCTCTAAGGGCGTTAGCAAATGAGAAATACGAAGAATTCAGAAAATACCAAACACTTCAAAAACATGATGGCAGACGCGTCCGAGTCGGCATAAGCACAGGTGACTTCGACCGCAGAGACCCATGGTTAAACAGGTATGACATAATCGTCGCGACGAACGAGAAAGCCGATTCTCTTCTGAGACACCGATCAGAATGGATGAATGCGCTTTCTCTAGTAGTCGCTGACGAAATCCACCTTCTCAACGACTCAGAGAGAGGACCGACTTTAGAAGTCGTTCTGGCAAGACTGATGCAGATTAACCCTCAGATACAGATCCTCGCCTTAAGTGCAACAATAAGAAACGTCGACGAACTGGCAACTTGGCTCAAAGCAGATTATGTGACGACTGACTGGCGACCTGTACCCCTCAGCGAAGGCGTGCTTCTTCACCAAGAGATACAAATGAAGGATGGTGGAGCCTCCACCATAGAAAAACACGCGAGAACCCCCTCCATCAACCTTGCCATTCACATCGTGAAATCGGGTGGCCAAGCCCTTATATTCACTTCAACTCGACGAAACGCCGTCTCAGCCGCCAGAAAAGTCGGCAATGAACTTCAACCATTCCTTTCGAAACCCACCCAACGTGCATTAAGGCTTGTCAGCAAACGAATGCTAATGGCTGGTGAAAGAACAAGAGTCAATGAGCTCCTCGCAGAACTGGTGAAAAACGGATCCGCATTTCACCACGCAGGACTCGGAGGAAGCCTACGAAAGCTCCTTGAAGACGCCTTCCGAAAAGGCAAGATCAAAGTCCTAGCCGCTACTCCCACCTTAGCCTTCGGAGTCAACCTGCCTGCCAGAGCAGTAATAATCCAAGACTACCGACGCTATGAAGTCGGATACGGTTACTACCCAATCGCTGTCCTTGAGTACAAACAGATGGCTGGTAGAGCAGGGAGACCGAAATACGACAAGACAGGCGAAGCAATTCTCGTGGCTAAAACAGACGATGAACGCGACTACTTGATGGAGAGTTACATAATGGCGGAACCTGAACGAATCTGGTCAAAACTCGCTGTGGAGCGAATTCTCCGCCCACATGTTCTGTCGACAATCGCTGCAAAATACGCTCACACTGAACAAGGAGTCTACGAGTTTTTCAGCAAAACATTCTATGCCTATCAGTACGATCCAAAAGCGATCAACATCGTTATCGCGAAAATCCTTCGTTTTCTCCATAATGAAAAAATGGTTGACGTGAGTGGGAAGAACGTTACCGCGACCACCTTTGGCAGCAGGATCTCAGAGCTCTATCTTGACCCTGCTTCCGCCGTTCTCCTAAGAGACGCATTGAATAACCGAGCCCCCTATCTCACCGACCTTAGCTTTCTTCACATGATTGCTCGCACTCCAGACATGTATCCAAAACTTCGCCCTTACTCGAGAGAAATAGACCAACTAGCTATCTTCGCCGAGGACCACAAGGAAGAATTCATGTTTCCGCCACCTAGTGACGCTGAGGACAATCATGAACTCGAAGAATTTTTAGGCGAAGTCAAGCTCGGATGGGTTCTTCAGTCGTGGATAGATGAAGTGACTGAAGACCAGATGATAGAGCGCTTCAGGGTTCAGCCAGGGGACTTATATCGATTGATCAGAACGGCTGAGTGGCTCCTCCACGCATCCAGAGAACTCGCTCGTCTCCTTGGACACAAGGACTTGGTTCCTCTCGTAAGTCCATTAATGGAACGCACAACAAAGGGAGTGCGAGCTGAACTGCTACCCCTGGTTCGGATGGAGGGCGTTGGCAGGGTACGTGCGAGAATCTTGTTTAACTCAGGTTTGAAGACTCTGAAGGACCTTAAGCATTCACCGGTGAACCGACTGACCGCACTTCCTCTTATTGGATCACGACTAGCAAAAAAAATTAAGGAACAAGTCGGGGGCTTCGTAAAAAGGAATCAATGGGAGAAGTTGGAAAACGAGGATGGAGAGCAACAGTCCCTAGCGAAGTACTCCTGAACAATGAAACAGTTGTAGACCTGTGAAACGTCAAAGTTTCCCCTGGTGGGGCTGGCCGGATTTGAACCGGTGACCTCTGCCCGAAACCAAGTCAATGCTTGATTTCTACGGGTTTCTCTAGTCTCCTGCTCCGGAACTTCATCATCCCAAATTAATGGTCGGCAAACCCGTTACTATGTTCTGGAGCCCGTCGTCATACCTGGCTAGACTACAGCCCCACCACAAGCAGAAACGTTGAATTCTGAATATATACATTATGTACTTCCACATTCATGTGTGCTGGTGGAACCTGAATCCACAAGCCTTCGCTTCGCCTTATGACTCAGCGTCTTGATCGCCTTCTCCCGACGAATAGCTTCCTTCCGAGATCGAAACTCCTCAACATGCACAACCCTCTTTGGCTTGTGGATTCTCGTGTACCTTGCTCCACGCCCACGTTCGTGCTGAGCAAACCGATCCTCAACGTTTACTGTATGCCCTGTGTAGTAACTCCCGTCCTGACAGAGAATCAAGTAAACGTAGTAACTCATGTGACTCCACTCTCATATCTGCGGAAGAACCACAAAAAACTTCCACTCATACCTAGGTCCCGCAAAGCGAAAGGTTAATGAATTCAAATGGCAGGCTTTATGTGGGGTTTGCCGGCCATAGGGTGCGGGACCCACCCGAACCCATTCCGAACTCGGAAGTTAAACCGCGCTCCGTTCCAGGTGTTAGTGTGGTCTTCGGCCATGTGAAGCCAGGAAAGCTGGCTGCCCCACTCTGATCCCACCAAGCACCATCGTGCCCCCGAACACCAAGACTTATAACTTGGCTGATACACTTTTGGGATCCGTGAAATAATTGGATCCTTCACAGATATTAGGAGCCCAGTTTGGCGGCGAAGGTCCTCTTGGATGGATTTTCCAAGTTATCTTCACACTTCTATTCATCGTCATGATTTTCTATGGCCAAAGGATTCAGATGTATGTCATGATACGTGAGATACAAGGATCCTTGATACGCCTTAGATTCATTCGAGACAAAGGCGTGAAAACTGCCATAGACACCATAAAGGAAATCGGTAAACCCGAGACTGATCCCACCGAACGCGTCTACCAATTCCTTGAATACGTGACTATTCTCCCCCAGAGCATGGATCCCGCAGGCATAGTTTGGAAACTTGAACACATCCTAGATATTCGGGAAGACCGCTTCAAAGACGAAGTTCGATTGATGGCACCGTCGGCGGATGAGACCAACGTTAACAATTTGGAGAACACACTGGAGGCAGCTGCCGCCCTGAACATCATCTACAAGGTCATACGCCACTTCTACATTCTCGGAAAAAAAACCCTGAGTCTCTATATCATAATGCAGATCCAAATGTTGCTCCCCTTGATAATGCGAGAAGCTGAAGCATACTCAAGCGCCCTGAAAGCCTTCTCCTATGGTCAACCAATAGGTGACGGAGCTGGTCCCTTGGTCGCAGCTAAGTTGATGCACGGACGTCGCAAGAAGAAGATTGAAAAAGACTGCGTTGTAGCCAAAGTCCCTCTGGAAGGAAGAACCACCTACGTCATAAAAGCGGAAGGCCCTGGAGGAAATGTTGGGAAACCCGGGGAAGCAATAAAGAGGGTCATTGAAGAGACTGATGGAAAAGTCGCAACCATAATAATGATCGATGCAGCACTGAAACTTGAAGGAGAGAAGCCGGGGGAGGTTGCTGAAGGCGTAGGAGCCGCAATAGGGGGTCCTGGCACAGAACAATACAAAATTGAGGAAAGCATACTCAAGTACAAGATCCCAATTCACGCAGTCATCATCAAGGAAGACATTGGAGACGCCGTGTCACCGATGAGAAAGGAAATTTTCGATGCCGCAGAAGTTGCCATTGATCGAGTCAAACGACTGATTCGGGAAAAAACGAAGGAAGGCGACGTAGTAATCATTGCTGGAATAGGCAACAGTATCGGAGTGGGACAATAAATGGATGAGGAAGAAAAGCCTGTAAGAAGACTCTCCTCAATCGTGCTAATCATAATCGTTGTCGTCCTCGCCTTGTCCGCAAGCGCCCTCTATCAAGCCATCGACCTCTACCTGAAGCAGGATGTCGCAAGTGGCTATTACCTGCTGATAGGGTTTCTCGGATTGGCTTTCTCAATTTACATGTTGCTTCAGACTAGAAGGCGAATGCGTAGATTCGCTCTCAAAACCACGCCAGTAACCACTACCATAACCTGTCAGAAGTGCGATTTCAAGAACCTCCGAGAATTCGAGAGAGGCGACTTTATATTGAAAGAAGCAGGATCCTGCACAAAGTGCGATGGTACCATGCTTATCTCCGCCATATACCGCGAACTGAAAGAGAAAGTAAAAGAGGAACGGTTCTAGCCTTAAGTTAAAACCATACACCCGTCTTTTGTGACTAAGACCGTGTGTTCCGCCTGGGCTACGGGTCTTCCGCTGACCTCGACGAAGGTGTAATAGGACATCAGGCATCTAGAGCGGAGTTCTTGGAACGCGGTTGAATAGTGCTGTTGTGGCACCACGTCTGCCATCCATCTCTCCGAGAAAGGCATTGTTCGGTAATTGAGGTCGATGTGGGAGAAAAGTTGTTGTGCGTTTGAATCCTTCAGTGTTTTCCGCTTCACAAGTCTGAAGATTGTGGCTTCAACTCCATCCTTCACTTTGCCTTTAGCAGATTTTTCTGTCACAAATGGTTCGATTGCGATGACTTCTCCTTCTTTAATCTTTGATCCAATCAGATGGGAGACGTTTGGGATGGATTTACCTGTATGGATCATGTAGCGTCCAACCTGGTGCCCCGTCAGATTTGACACAGGTCTGCATCCATTTCTGGTGATGGAGTCTTCGATCAGTGATCCTAGTTTTGACGTTGAGATTCCGGCGTAGATGGACTCGACAGCCAGCTTTAGGGCTCTCTCCGCAGTTCGAAGAAGGTGGTTGTAGGAAGGGTTGAAGCTTAGGGTGATGGCTGTGTCTGCGATGTAGCCATCAATATGTACTCCCACGTCGACTTTGACCACTGATTTCGGGGGAATCACTCGTGTGTCGTTAGGGGGAGACGTGTAGTGTGCTGCTATCTCGTTTATTGAGACGTTGCATGGGAAAGCTGGTAGTCCTCCTTTCTTCCGAACCAACTCTTCAGCTTTTTCGCAGATTTGGATGACGGGCGTTCCTTCCTGTACTAACCCCTTCATCTCCATTCGAACTTCTCTGGCGATCTTCCCTGCCTGCTCGTATTTCTTGAGAATGTCTTGTGGAAGGCTCATCTGAAACCTGTTGATCTAAGGCTTTTAACGGTAAAAAGATTTAGCGCACTAAGCAAGTGTATATTCAAGAAGTTTTATGTCGCATAGTGAACTCTTGAATTATGTCTTTAGCTTTTTCCCTTTTCCTTTGATGTTCTAGAAGAAAATCGGTCACCCTTTCTGTCAAAAGCGCCTTGCAGTCTCCGCATATGTTTTCTCCAGCTCTGCACTGCCTAGCTCGCTCTTTGATTCTTCCATCATCTTCTTCAAAGAGGTAGAGGAAGTACTGGTATACCGTGCAGGCGTCTGGTTCACCTCCCGTTTCCTTCTGCTCCTTCACTGTAGATCTTCCACCCGTGTAGGCAGCCCAAATCTTCCTTTTAACCATCTCGGGGGTATCGGTTGTGAATATGCAGGTCTCTGGTTCTCTAGCACTCATCTTACCGCCGATTCCGAGGCCTGGAACAAAGCGGCAGTGGATTTGAGCTGGCTTATAAAATCCCAGTTTCTCTGCTACATCTCGGGTTACTCGCCAATAAGGGTCTTGATCGATAGCGGCAGGGATAAGGCAAGGTAGGTTCTCACCAGTGAGTTTTTTATGTATGAAGCAGGGTACCGCTTGCATTGCAGGCCAAAAGATCCATCCGATGTTTGTGTTGTCTTGGAAACCGAAGGCTGCTTTGGCTGTTGAAAAGGTTATGCGTTTGGCAACCTGTAGGGCTATGTCGTATAGAAGCGCTATGTCTTCAACGTCGAAGATGATTGACGTATCTGTGGAATCGTATCCTAGGGCAATCAAGTCCAACGCGTTTTCGTAGGCGAACTTCTTTGTCTGTTGCAGATTCAGATTCTGCTCAATAACGAACTTCTCGTCATCGGTCATCTGGAAGTAAAGTTTTGTTTTGAATTTTTCTTGGAGATATTTCGTGAAAATCCATGGGACAAGATGACCTATATGAACGGGTCCTGAGGGCCCTCTACCAGTATAGAGCACGAATGTCCTTCCCTGTTCGTGTAGCTCTAGGACAGTGTCCAAGTCTCGATGAGAGAAGAAGAGTTTTCTCCTCAGTTGGGGATGCAGTTTTCCGGTATGCTTCCTTAACCTTCTCAGCAGCTTATCGGTGATTGGTTGAGTTCCGAATTGGCGGATCAGTTTTTTGTAGTCGACTTTTCCCCTCACTTCCCAAGGTGTAACAACCATTTTCTCATCGTTGGACATCGAAGCCATCCTTACTTGGGTTTCTATAGAGGAACAATGAAACCATATTAAACCTTATGCGATCACCGCAGACTGAAGTACTAGAATTTATCGATCGACTTCACTTTCTTCTATCTCTCCCTCCTCTGAGAAATGGCATCCACTCACCGGTCTTTAATACAGATTCTGACGGAGGGTAAATTGAGGGTCATTATGCCTCATCCAGATGAGAGATGCCGGAATCCGTGGAATGACGACTGTGAAGCAACCAATATAGAAGTCTATCTGGCTGATGAAGAGAGCCAGCTGCCAATATGTGCTGAATGTTGGCAAAGAATCGCTGATGATGCTCATGAATGGGAGCTATGCTGATGGGCGTTAGGCGCTTTAATCTAAATGCTGCCCGTGCATTCGTGGGCAGAAACGTGAACTTACACCTTAGGGATGGATCTGTTCTAGTCAATGTTTATGTGGCTGACGCTAAGCGGGAGATGGAAAGTGGGAAACCAGCGATTTTCTACAGATCAAGATCGAAGAGGCCAAGTCTGAAGCTTCTGCTGAGAGACGTTGACTGGATGGAAAAAGTGAGTCCTCTGCTTTAGCTAAGTGAGTACGCTAGCTGATCTTCTATCAATTATGTCCATAGCATCGGGTCCCGTTCCGATAATCGTCACAGGAACGCCTGTAGCCTTCTCGATATTACTTATGAAATCCTGACCTTCACTTGGAAGTTTAGCATAATCGTTTGCGTGAGCGCATTCACCATAAAGAATGTCTAATTTCGTGACGGCAATCTCTGTGGCACCATTGATTCTGGCCACCTTTCTAGCCAATTCAAAATTAAAGGGAGCGGATCGGCGTTCTCTGCCGGTGCCGGCAGCTGTCTCAAACCATCCGCGGTCAATGGCTTCTTCTCTTGAGATTTCGTCGGGGAGCTCCCCTGCACCTACTCGTGTGATGAACGCCTTCAGAACGAGGAGAACACTATCAACCCGGCTAGGTCCCACTCCTGCTTCGGAACAGATGGCCGACGCGCTTGTGTCGCGACTAGTCACAAAAGGATAAGATCCATGATAGAGTGAGAGCATCAAACCCTGAGTTCCTTCTAGAATAACATTCTTCTTATCATCTATTGCCGCATTCACCTCATCCACCGTATCTGCTAGGAAAGGCTTTAACTCAGGTAGATCCTTTGCCAACTTTGCTGATCTCCTAACTCGTTCCTCAATTGCCGGACCAACTCCTCTCCCAGTTGTACCAAGCTTCTTGAGGTGGTCGTTACTCTTGTCCTGCGATGAGTGCCGCAACTCAATAATCGAGGCGTGTCTATCAACACCCAGACGGTTTCTTACTCCAGTTTCACTCAATTCGCTCTGGAGTTGAGCCACGTCAATGTTGGCCCCTGCTCCAATCAGCAAACGACACCTTTCATATACAAACGCCGCGGGGACCATATGCAGCTTGAACGTTCGCCCTTTGAATAGAACCGTGTGAGCAGCATTAACAGAACCCGTCCTTACACACACGTCAACTCTATCTTGAAGAGCCAGATAAGAGACGATCTTTCCTTTTCCTTCATCTCCCCAGAAACCTCCCGCTATAACAGTGCAACCCATATGCCTCACTGCTACAAAGGATTCCCCGGGAGTTATTTAAAAATTTTTGTCAAATTGCTGTCGACTGCACAGTGATTTTTCAATAAAAATTACAAAACACTTCGCATTTTTCTGAAGGCACCGCGCGATCCAAGCCTGCAATCCCGTATGCATTTCTTACCAGCAGAACCATAGCCAATTTTTATTAGGCACATTCACAACATTTATATTCGGAAACCCATCACGTGGTTTCCCCAAGCGATTAGTCATCGCTATGGTAATCATCGAACCCGCAACTCTTCCGGCGGCGGCGTCAGCCTTGACATATACGGCGCTTTAAGCGCCCTACGGATGAAAAAAATGGCTGACCTCCAGTTGCGGGAACAAGAAAAATGGGGACCTGACGAAGAGCATCAGGTCTGACATGGGCTTAGCACACTAAAACGCCTCTAAACCAATCCATAGCAGAAGCGGCAAGAACTCCCTTCAAATCCGGTTGATCCTGCCGGACCCTACTGCTATCGGGATAGGACTAAGACATGTTAGTCGGGCGTCTCTAAGCCATGAAAGAGACGCGGCGTACGGCTCAGTAGCATGTGGCTAACCTAACCTAAGGACAGAGACAACCCCGGGAAACTGGGGCTAATCCCTGATAGGCGTGGACTCCTGGAATGGATTCACACCCAAAGAGCATTTGATTCATGCTTCAGATGTTGCCTTAGGATGGGGCCGCAACCGATCAGGTCGTTGGCGAGGTAACGGCTCACCAAGCCTATAACCGGTACGGGCCGCGGGAGCGGTAGCCCGGAGATGGACACTGAGACAAGGGTCCAGGCCCTACGGGGCGCAGCAGTCGCGAAAACTTCACAATACGCGAAAGCGTGATGGGGCTATCCCGAGTGCCATCCGCTGAGGATGGCTTTTCTCCAGTGTAAGGCGCTGGAGGAATAAGGAGAGGGCAAGCCTGGT
>JAGLZJ010000090.1 GCA_023131555.1 Candidatus Bathyarchaeota archaeon
GCGAGTTCACCGAATCTTGTTGACAGCTTATTTTGATCCTGTGCGAGTCTTGAACCATATTCAACTATTCTGGCGAGGCCTGAAGCATCAAGGTGCTTTAGCTTCTCTTCATTGCAGAGAGTGCACACAAAGTCTGCGTATTTTCGAGTGTTCTCCTCTGTTCGATCCATCGTCGTGTCGAAGTCTGCCTTTACCTTGAAAAGCTCTCTGAAATCCATGTCCAAGGCGTACATCTGCTGATACACAACCGAATGTCCTATAAGGACGACCTTGACACCTAGGTCGCTGGGTTCTGGTTTCAAACCTTTGGTTGTGATGTACCCTAATCGTTCTCCCGGCTCTTCAATGGCGATGCATCCGTTGTTAAGGGCTCGCTTAAGGGAGTCATAGGAAAAGAGGTTCTTGATCAAGTCTTCAGCCTCCAGAACGAGGTACCCACCGTTTGCTCTGTGCAGAGAACCTCCTCGTATCATTGTGAAGTCTGTGGTGAGGACGCCGAATTGCGCCTCCTTCTGGATTCTGCCGAATAGATTCTGATGCGTTGGGTTTGGTTCCATGATCACTGGTGCCCCTTTAAGGTCTGTGTTGTCCACGATCACGTTTACTTCATATCTTCTGAATGGGAGTTCCTTCAACCAAGGAGCTGGGAAAGGCATTTGCGGAGTCTTCTTCTGCTGTCCCACGAAATCGGAAAGATGGTCGAGGATATCTTCTTGAACATCCTTGAGATAGGTCTTGATTTCAGGAAACTCCTCATGTTTCTTAGTCAAGCTCTCGGCCAAGTGTCCAATTGCATAATTAGCGACTTCGCGATCCAGTTTCTGGATTTCGTCGCTTACCTTTCTCTGAAGCTCCCTGAGTTGACTCATGGCGCTCCGTAGCTCTGATCGAAGTTCGCCTCTTTTCTTCTCGATCTCCTTTCTTGCTTGAGGTGGTAGAGCCATCAAATCTTGGTCGCTTAGCGGTTTTCCTCTTACGACTGGGATTATGAAGACTCCGATTGGAGTACTCTGAAGCACGAATCCTTCTTCTTTTGCCCTCTGGTTGACCCTGCCTAAGAGCTCCTTTCTCTCCTCCTCGATTGCCCCGATCTTAGCATCTTTCTTTGCAGCGTAATCTTCGCTTTCGAAGGCTTTCGGCAGTAGGTCTCTGATGTGGTCGACGAAGTTTTTCATGTCTCTCTGAAACTTCTTTCCTTGACCGGCAGGCAGCTTCAGGACCTTTGGTTCATAGGGGTTGCTGAAGTTGTTTACATAACACCAGTCTGGTGGCACTGTCTTACTCTGCGCTACAGTCTGCAAGAAGTCGAGAACAGCTGTCTTTCTTCCTGTTCCCGGAAACCCGGCGACATATATGTTGAACCCTTTCTTCTTGATCTCCAAACCGAACTTAAGGGCTCTAACGGCTCTTTCCTGACCCACGATTCCTCTTAAAGGCGTTAATTCACTTGTAGTTGCACATTGCATTCCTGTAGGCTCGCATTTTCGCCTAACCTCATCTGCTGATAACTCACCAAACATGCATAAACCTCTAAATTAGACCGTACAGTTTAGGGGATTTCCTAGCGGGGCCTAATAAGCTGTTGCATGAATGCAAACCGCGCACGACAAAGTATACGATACAAAGAAGTGTTCGAAGCCTGTACAGCGAGATGCTGAAGAAAATTGAAAGAGTTGTAGTTATAGTAGTTGATATTTTGAATGATTTCGTCACCGGAGTGCTAAGAGCGGAGCGCGCACGCGCGCAAGATCGAACAGCAAAAGAAGCGGTGTAAAGCAGAAATATGAGTTCACTCCAGACAATGTATAGTTTGAAGAAGGGATCTGGATGGACAAGTTTGATGTAATAATCGCAGGTGCTGGAACTGGCGGCTCCTTAGCTGCTAAAACTGTTGCTGAAGCTGGACTAAACGCCTGCTTCTTGGACATAAAGAAGGAAACGGACATTGGAAGAAAAATCTGCGGGGACGCTATCGGAAAACACCACTTCTCCAATCTAGGACTCAAGGAGCCTTCATCCGACGAGATTGAAGGTATAATGGAGGGTATCGAAATCTACTCTCCAGACAAAAAGACGAGTTATGTGGTGAAAGGCGATCAACTCTACGGTTTCGTTCTGAATCGATACCGCTTCGGTCAAAGATTGGTAAGCGAAGCCAAAAGCGCAGGCGCCATTCTCTACGATCAGACACAAGCCATAGAACCCTTAGTGGAAGGAGGTCGTGTCTGTGGCGTGAAGACCAAGAATTTAAAGACTAAATCTGAGGAGACACTGCGTAGCTCTCTGGTTATTGAAGCAACCGGGTTTACCGCAGCTCTCAGGAAGAAGCTTCCACCGAACCTTGGAATCGACCTCACAGTAGACAACCAGGATGTTGAAGCATGCTACAGGGAGATAAGACTCCTTACCCATTCTCTCGACAACAGATCTCTCTGCCAAATCTATTTGAATCAGAAGACGACTCCCGGAGGTTACTACTGGGTTTTTCCTAGGAAAGGAAACAAAGTCAATGTAGGACTCGGCGTAGCTATGGTTGAGGGTTTCCCGAAACCAAAGGAACGGCTCTACCAGCATGTTCTATCTCAACCCCTCTTCACGGATTCTTCAGTAGTAGATAAAGGCGCGTGGTACGTGCCGACGCGGAGACCGCTGAATTCCATGGTTGGAGACGGAGTCATGGTGGTCGGAGACGCGGCGTGCCAGGTTAACCCCATTCACGGTGGCGGAATCGGGCCTTCAATGATAGGTGGAAAACTGGCTGGAGAAACCGCACTGAAAGCCCTCGAAAAAGGCGACTTGAGTCGCGAAGGACTGTGGGAGTATAACATCCGATATATCAGCGATTACGGTGCGAAACAGGCTGGGTTGGAAGTGTTCCGGATCCTACTTCAGAACGTTGGCGACGAAGACTTGAACTACGGAATGCGTTACAGACTTCTGACTGAAGAAGACCTGTTGAAAGTCAGTTTAGGTGAAGACATCCGCTTCTCCATAACCGAGAAGGCAAGAAGAGTCTTCAAAGGCTTGAAAAACATCTCCTTTCTCAGGAAATTAAAGAATGCGGCCAAGCTGATTCGAGAAGCTAAGAACTGGTACAAAGCTTATCCCAGCTCACCTGCAGATTTCGAGAATTGGAGAACAAGAACCGAAGATCTGTTTAGGAGAGCTGTTGGACAATTCGCGGCGTGATCAAGGTTCTAGTTCAGTCTCCTTGTGCTTTGCACGGCCTGTTTGAGGTTTTTGAACTGTGAGGGTTGCAGTGCTGATCAGTGGCGGAAAGGATTCAGCTTTAGCCCTCCACCACGCTCTTGTCAATGGCCACAACGTGAAGTATCTGGTTTCCATGGTGCCGCAGAGAGATGACAGCTGGATGTTTCATCATCTTAACATCCATTTGACCGATCTCTTCGCCGAATCCACCAGCATCCCTATCGTGAAGCAGGAAACCGCTGGAGTTCGAGAGGAAGAGCTGTTGGATCTGAAAACAGCTTTGTCTACACTGAGAATTGAGGGTGTCGTCTCAGGAGCTGTAGCTTCCACTTATCAGAAGCACCGAATCGAAAAGATCTGCGAAGAACTGGGCTTAAAGAGCATCACACCCCTGTGGAACCGGAACCCTCTGACCTTGTTGAAGGAACTTCTCACTTTGAAGTTCAAAGCCGTAATAACAGGGGTGTTCGCTCAAGGCTTCAGCAGGAGCTGGCTAGGGAGAGAAATCACCAGTAAGGTTGTGAAGGATCTTCTTGACTTGAAACGCCGATTTCAGATCTCCCTTATAGGCGAAGGGGGTGAATACGAGACATTGGTGCTTGATGCTCCTTTCTTCGAAAAAAAGATAGACATCGTTGAATCAGAGCGCTTCTGGAAAGGCGAGTACGGATATCTCTTAGTCAAGAAAGCACGTCTGAATGAGAAGGCTGATCCATCTGCATCTGCAGACATACATGGAGCCTCGTAGCGCTAATGTGGAAACACTAGAGATAAATAGCTGAAGT
>JAGLZJ010000091.1 GCA_023131555.1 Candidatus Bathyarchaeota archaeon
GCGTTCTGGAATTCCTCGAGCTCTCCAAGAGCCCAAGTGGGCGAGACTCCGGAGACAATGCTATCAAAGAACCTCACAGGGGAAACGAACCATCTGTTCATCAACTGCTCTCTAGCCAGTCTAGAGATCGTGGCTCACGACGAGGCAGGAACTGCTCTTCCATTGGTTGAAACGAGAATAAACTTCACTTACGTTTCAAGACTGAATGTTCCGATAGACGAGTTCCTGGCTTCTGAAACCGATATCAACGGGACAGCTGATTTCCCCACATTGATAACAAACATCAACTACACGTTGGAAGCTGACAGATATGGTCACAGATTCGGAGTATACTGGATTAACATGACCGAGTCAACATCAGTCAATGTGACTGCGCCAAATCGCAGGCTTTCAATGACCGTCTTCGACAGGAATCAGACCCGCTTAGCAGGCGCTCAAGTGAAAGTCTTCGAAGTAAGCACTGGTCAAAATGCTCCCGAAAGCAATTATGTGAAAACGGGGACAGCCAACGAAGTTGGCGAGGCTGAATTTAATTTCACGTTCGGAAGATACGGGGTAATTGTGTTTGTAGGAGACATACCGGTCAATGCGACCTACGTGGATGTGGTTGCTCAGCCAACAGAGTTCAACATTTACTGTAGCCTCTATCCTTTAATGCTCAACGTTACGGTGCGGGATTACTTCGGTCAAGGGATTGGGGACGCGAATGTCACAATAGAGAGGGAGGGGCACCCCGTGGCATCTTTAAAAACCGAAGGCGACGGGATTGCACGATTCAACGAGCTTATCGGCGGAAACTACAGAGTAATGGTGCATATGGGAGAAGAAACCTATGCAATAACAGAGATTCGATTGAATGAGCCTGAAGCAGTTGACCTCAGAATAGCAAAAGTAACCTCGATTGGCGGTCTTCTCATTGGAACAAGCCATCTTCTCAGTATACTATTGATCGTAATCTTGACCTTGACGGTCTTCCTTGGCTTTTTCTTCTACTCGAAGAAATCAAGGTCTGAGGAGTAGTGCGACGGAAAGTTTATTACACGCAAACACAAAGGCATCATTAGTGGCATATTACAAGTTTTGAAAAAGGCAACAGAGGTAGTGTCTATTTTGAGCGAGATCAAACATTGTTCTCCTCGATGCAACTTGTTCAGATGCGTGAAAGACTCTGCTACATTCAAAGGTGAGGGAGTCTGGTGCGGATGGACGGACGAAGAATGCAATGTGGCAAACTGTAACTATGCATCATGCGTTAAGCGACGGTTGCTACCAAAAGGCATATGCGGAGAGTCTCTGAAGCGGAAAACAAACGAGAAGAAGATTGAGGAGACCGTAGGGCCACCTGTAAAACTACGAGGAAAAACCCTTAGAAGAATTGGTGAAAAGGAAATTTTCTGAGAATCTTCCAATCACGCACGCATATGATGGTAATTGCAGAGCTTCATTTAGTTGAAACTCTTTTCACGACAGGTGGTCTAATTTTCTTCAGAACCCTGTATCCACAAAAAGTGCATTTGATTCCTCCGCCACGCAACTCCAGTTCCTCAGTTTTAACTTTCTCACCGCAATTCACGCATTCATACACGAGACCGTGACCGCTTGTCTCAGACATGACCCATCCACGCGTTTTACTATCCTTTAGGCGCGCGATTTAAATCTATTGAGTCTGCTTAGGTCGCTTTAAGGTTGATTCAACGCATGAAAGGCGATCTGAAGAGCATTCTGAGTAAGAGATTGAATTCAGACGAACTAGAGGTGTTAATCAAATCCTACGACATCATTGGAGACATTGGAGTCATCCGTATACCCGAAGAGCTGTCTGAGCACAAAGCAACAATCGCTGGAGCAATAATGCTGCAGCATAAACATGTGAAAGCAGTTTGGCGTCAATCAAGCCCGGTGTCAGGTCCTTACAGAGTGAGAAGTCTAGAATGGGTCGGGGGCGAAAAACGGGCACAAACAATCCATAAAGAGAATGGGTATTCATTGAAGGTTGATGTTCAAGAATGCTATTTCTCCCCGAGACTTGGAGCGGAGAGAATGCGAATTGCAGGATTAGCTGAAGATTCCGAGTTAGTAGTGAACATGTTTGCAGGAGTCGGTAGCTACTCAATCGCCATTGGCAAGTATTCCGGAGCCCGAAAGACGATTTCAATCGACATCAATCCAGTAGCCATCAATTACATGAAGGAGAATATTCTGCTAAACAGGCTTGTCGGCAAGATTCTACCTATACATGGCGACGCAAGAACAACGATCGAGAACAGTCTAAAGGAATTGGCAGATAGAGTGCTGATGCCGCTCCCACACGAGGCGTTTGAGTATCTTGACTCAGCAGTAGCAGCAATCAGGCCTCCAAGAGGATGGATCCATTATTACGAGTTTGAGCATGCTTGTAAAGGTGAGGATCCGACTAAAGCGGTGAAGCAAAGAGTTGCTGACCGCTTGAAAGATTGTTCTGCCAAAGTCGTCGATATGCATAGTCGAATCGTGAGGCAGACGGGCCCAAACTGGTATCAGATCGCTCTCGATGTACAAGTGGAAAAGCAAGAGTAGAGTAGTTGTTAAGATTCCAAGTTCGAGTTAGAAACGCAAGGATCATTTTCCAAGTGCGCGCGTATTTTTAAATGTGTGATTTTGCATTAATGTGACCTGCGTGCGTAGAGAAGGCAGAAGTCGTGAGTAAAATCAGGGATGAAGTCCGACGTAGGATTCCTCGATTGACAATGAGCTTGGTTATCACTGTAATATTTCTGATTATAAGCTTCGTCATCCAGCAAACCCAGCATCTTTTGCCTTTCAGTCAAATAGATGTTCCAGGAATTGGACAGAACATGTCCTCTTTAATAATAATAATAACAGTGCTGATAGCCATAATTTTCTTGATTCGGGCTCTGTCTGATGCACTGTTCTTGGGGGATATTCTCACAGACATCCTTGTGAATCGCTTAGGAATAAATGAAGAAAGGTCACCGAAGAGGGCGGCTCGAGAGTTGATCTACATAATTGTCATTATTCTGATCGTAACAGCTCTTTCGCCAATCCTCGGAGTTTTTGTAGGAGGCGACGTTGGATCCGGGATCCAGATTCTCTTGACTTATCTGGCCTTGGGCGTAATCATTGTCCTGATCTACGACATCGGAAGGACTCTATACAGAGTAATTGAGCTCAAAGTTGAATCATTTGCAGACAAGCTCTCCAATATTGTTGAAGAGAAAGGCGAAGGGTAAGGTAGCTACATGGATCCAGCAGTTATAGCAATCTTTGTACTCATTTATCTACTGACAGTTCTTCTCTCCGCGACAAAGGCGGTCCCAATGTCTATAGCGGCGTTGAGTGGAGCGTTGCTCACTGCCTGGTTCGGACTTCAATACGAAGTTTTCCCCACATATGGAGACATGTTCTCGGTATTGGAGAGCAGTCTTCCATTACTTAGTTTAATCATCGGGACAATGATCGTTGTTGAAGTAGCTGGAAAAAGTGGTCTTTTCCGCTTCGGAGCCCTGTATGCTGTGAAGATTTCAAAAGGCAAACCTGTCAGACTATTTGTCTCATTATGTGTGATCTCGGCCATTGTCTCCATGTTCCTGAGTGACCCTACAGCGATGTTGTTGATGGCAGCGGCCATCGTGACAATAAGTAAACTCCTCGATTACGATCCTGTGCCTTACTTCCTCTCTGCAACGATCATGATAAACTTGGGAGGCACGAGCACTTTGATTGGGTCAACAAGCAACATGGTGATTGGACTTGCGGCTGGAGAGCAAATGAGCTTTACCGCCTTTATTGGTTATCTTCTAGCCTGCGAGTTAGCCCTGTGGGCACTCACGATCTTTGTTCTTTATACTGTTTTCAAGTCACGACTCGGTAAGGAGAAGCCACTTCCAGAATATAGCCCGTGGCAAAGTGTGAAAAACAAGAAACTGTTTTATCGGTCCATCTTGGTCTTGCTTCTGCTCTTAAC
>JAGLZJ010000092.1 GCA_023131555.1 Candidatus Bathyarchaeota archaeon
CGAACTCCATGTTCAAGTTCGACTTCAAGTCCAAGCTGAAAATCCTTAATTAAAATCTTCATTTCACCGGTTTCAAGTTCAGCTAATACTGCTTTGGCTTCTTCGGGTAACACCTGCGCTGTTTTTAGCAGGGTCCAATCTCTGATCTTTAGTTCTTCACAGACTCGCTTTACCTCTTGCACGGAGACATAGTTCGGTAGATTCATGTGAATTCACTGGAAACAATTGATGGCGGTCAAGTAAATAGTTGCTTGTTAAGCAAGCAAGTATATGATAGATGGCTGAATATTCTCGTATCGTAATATAGGTTAAATCTTTTAAAGCCTCAGAGCATACAGATATCAAAAGGTTAGATGGAGTCTGCAACTGGAGAAGGCGAAATGGTAACCCTTGAAGAACAAGTAACGAAGATCCTGACAACGGAAGAGACAGCGAACATTAAAAAAATGATTGAGAAAGATCACGCCATCGATTGTCTATTCCTCTTGGTCTTAGGTAGGGGAAAATGGAAACATGCGAAAGAGTTCATGAATGAACATGGTCTGACCCTCAGCGATGGCACGTATCGATCCCGCATGATTGAAATTACGCAACTAGGCTTAGCGAAGGCAATTCCCATCGATCCCCTAAAAAAGCGGTATGAGATCACGCCGAAAGGCAAGAAGATAGCCACTGCACTGCTTGAACTCCTGCAGAACATTTGAGTTCTAAAACGGGCTTACAATCAGCGAATGCGTCTTTCTGTTCCACACTCTTAGCGCTTACGAGTAGTAAGCTTACAAAGAAACTCAGAATCTTGCGAAGGTGAGGCTTTCGCATGATTGCATACGATGTGTATGCCCACTCTACGCTAAACCAATAACGATTATGGATTATTACTGATTCTGTTCAATTACAGTTTTTTTCACTGTGCGGGAACGATATATATAAAAAGGGATTGCATCTCCTCTGTACTGCGAAGCTTGGAAAAGCATGACTGAAGAACTCGAGGAGAAAGTTGCCTTAACCGAGAAACTCTTAATCGATCAACCTTCTGATTTTCAGTTCCATGCTGCCTATGTAGCGTACTCCAAAGCGTACGACAACGTATCGAATCCTGAGTCAAAAGAACAGTTGAACAAGCTAATTCTGGGTCTTCAGCAGAAAGAGATGGATTCTAGAGCCTTCTATGAGACCCTTAATAGACATAGGACAGGACATCAAGATTTCCGGAGACCCCAGATAAAGACTCAGAGAAAGCGGGAATGGAGACGGAAGACGCAACGACGGGAAAGAAACAAGAGACATAAAAAGTAAAGTTCCGCGAACGTCCGCTGCTCCGAGAATACTTTTAAGCCACATTCACGGTGGTCTGCAGACAATGTTCGCTGTGGAAACAGAGAAGCTGACGAAACGATACGGCAAAACCTACGCGCTTAAAAACCTAGATTTCACCATCGACGACAACGAGATCATGGTGCTTCTGGGGCCTAATGGCTCCGGTAAGACGACCCTGCTACTCATCCTCGCCACAGTTCTCAAAGCGACATCGGGGTCAGCGAAAGTGATGGGGATCAATGTGTCAACGCAGTCGACGCAGGTGAGGAAGATTCTGGGAATAGCTTTTCAGGAAGCCAGGGGCTTCTGGAGGCACAAACCTGCAGACATACTGAGATTCCACGCGAAAGTGTGTGGCGTCCCCAAGTCTGAACGCGAAACTCGGATAGAAAACATCCTTAAAGACCTGGAACTCTGGAAGAGTAGAAACAAGCTTTTCATGCATCTCTCCGGCGGACAGGCGAAACGTCAAGAAGTCGCTAAACTCTTCGTTCAACGACCGAAGTTCGCCATATTCGATGAGCCGACCAGCCAAGTGGATCTGCGGGGGAAACGGCAGATATGGGAGAAGATCCTGAAACTGCGGGAGGAAGGCTCAACTATCATAGTAGCGACCAACGAAGTTAGGGAGGCAGAATACCTCGCTGACCGCGTTACCGTCCTTAACTCTGGAGATCAAGTCGTCTGCGACACGGTGAGAAGTTTGAAAGACAGCATTGCGGGAGGAGACGTGGTTGAACTTGAACTCGACGCCGCTAACATCACCGGCTTGATAGAAACTCTAGGCCAGATAGAAGGAACTGTGAAAATCACAGATTCCGGATCGAATAAACTGAAGGCCCACGTGTCAATGGCTGAGTCCTGGGTCCCGCGAATGACAGAGCTCTGCTACGAAAGTAAGGCCCGCATCCTCTCAGTAAGGATAACAGAGCCGTCTCTGGACGATGTTTTTCTCCACTTCGCAGGACGCACCTTGAGTGAAGGACAATGAGGAACGTACTGCGCTTAGTCTGGTTTGACCTTAAATCCGAGCTTAGTCCGCCAATCTGGATCATTATGGAGTGGACGCTTTTCCTCGTTCAAGTGATGATCTATGGAGCGATGATCTCACAGCTGGTTGACGGGATCAGCGAATACAGGCAGTTCTTCGCGGTGGGACTGGTGATAATGATAACCTTTGATCTGGCGTCTCACACAGGTCGCCACTTCGTTGAACACGCACACGAGGGAAGATTGCCATATTTACTCAGTCTTCCAATCTCAAGAACGAAGCTTTTCATGGCAATCACACTGCAGGGGGGAGCAGAACTCGCCCTGATGCTAGCGGTTCCACTGACGTTCACCCTCTTCATGTTGGGGAACTTGACCTGGATCTCCATCGCTGCATGCGTATTCACGCTGTTCTGGCTAGGGTTCGGAGTCGCCGGGTTGATGCTGGGGTTGTCGTTCATCGCTTTTAAATCGTCAGACCTTTACACTGCCATCGTGACTGGACTGAGTACTGTCATAATCCGGTTCAGCACAGTGCTGTACCCCTTCTTCGCCCTGCCACCCCAGTACGCTTCAGTGGCAGCCTTCAGCCCATTGACCTATGGGTCGGATTTAGTCCGGTACATTCTCGGATTTGACCCAAGCATCCTGCTGGACCCCATGTACGCACTTGCCGTATTACTGGCGCTTTCAGCCAGCACGTTGGGGTTAGGAGTATTCCTCATGCAGAGGCTTGTTGAAGGAGTGAAGAGCGCGTGAGCGAACTTCGTGTAATCTTCGCGATCGCGAGGAGCGACTTCTCTTACTTCTTCAGAACCAAATGGCTCATGGCTGTACTTTTGAGTCTGAGCCTCTCCGACATGCTGGTAGTCGCCCTTGTTTACAAAAGAATCATGTCCATTGACTACTTCAAGTACTTCGTCCCCGCGTCAATAATCATGGGGCTCTTCGCTGCTTCAATGGATGTGGGCAGGCGGATCTGGCTGGCTCTCCGAGAAGGCGTCATCCAATATGAACTTTCACTGCCGATAAGCACCAAAGGTCTGGTAGCAGCGTACCTCATCGCAGGCGGCGCAGCTGCACTGGTCTACGCCAGTGCTCTGATGGCCATTGCCTTTCTCGTTCTCCCGGCGCACGCGATATGGAGCGCCATCATTCTCCTACCCTTCCTATTCATCCTTGCAATCGGGTTATCAGGCATCGCAGCGACCCTGGCAGCTATTGCGTCAACGCACGGCGAGTTCTTCTTCGCCTTTCAGAACATCGTGCAGACTCTGATGCTTGTTCTGAGCACCGTGTATTATCCTGTCCACGTAATCCAAGCATATCTACCTCAACCATTGGCTGAGGTTGCCACGTATAACCCTCTCAGCTTGGCCTCCAAAGCGCTCCGCAACTACACATTTGACGGGTTACCTGTCGAACCCGGCCTGCTGGGAAACATCCTTGTTACAAGTGTTCTCTTTGCGGTGATCGGCGCAGTCTCTTACTACTGGGCACTGCACAGGTTCCAGGTGAAAGGGAAAATTTAGTTTGGGGTACGCGTGCGCACGATTTACGTGTC
>JAGLZJ010000093.1 GCA_023131555.1 Candidatus Bathyarchaeota archaeon
GTCTCAGAATTCATTGCACTACTTGATTCGAACCCTTCCCTAGTGATACTGGACGTACGAAGTGTAACGGAGTACGAATCGGGTCACATCAGAAACGCCAAGTTGATTCCTCACACCGAGTTGCCATCAAGGCTCGACGAACTGAACCAGAATGACACTATCTTAGTCCATTGCAGGAGTGGCGTACGAAGTGTAAACGCAAGTCAGACTCTTGTGAATAACGGTTTCCTGCATGTCTACAACCTGTTAGGTGGAATACTTGATTGGATAAGTGAAGGGCACCCAGTGTACATCAAGTATTCATCGATTCAGGAAGCCATCAACAACGCAACAGAAGGAGACGCGATCTACGTTTCATCAGGAACATATTATGAACACCTGATCGTTAACAAATCGCTCAGCCTAATCGGCGAAAGCATGGAGACAACTGTAGTCGATGGCAACAGCTCAGGAAGCACAATTCATATAATATCTGACGATGTTTCCGTTAGTGCCTTCACTCTTCAGGAGGCTGGATGTGCTTGCTTCGGTGTCGATGCAGGAGTTCATGTTGAAAACGTTGAAGGGAATGTAAACATTACTGGCAACCTGATAAAGAGAAATGGCTATGGCATCAGGCTTGATTCAGCGAATAATATCTCAATCGCCTATAACATAATCACTGATAATGACTACGGAATCGACTGTGCTATATATTCCTCGAACAACACAATTCTTGGAAACGCCATAATAGGAAACAATGATAGTCTCAGACTAGGATTCTTTTCACAGAATGAAATTTCGGGAAACGACATCCGAGACAGTGACCACGGTATCCAGTTGATTTTGTCCTTAAACAATTCCATCCACCACAACAACTTCGTAAACCACACCACCTTAGTAGAAGTCCTAGAGTCAAACAACACTTGGGATGATGGAACAGAAGGCAACTTCTGGGACAACGCTACTTCAGCCGACATTGATCAGGATGGAATCGCAGATTTACCATATAAGATTAGTGAAGGTGAGTTTGATAACCATCCCTTCGTCAATCCCATCAGCTTCCTGAAAGTCGTTGAGGTAGAAGATGAGGTCTTTACCATCAATGTGGCAAGCAACTCAACAGTTTCAAACCTGCAACTGAACATCAACGAGACATTCATCAGGTTTAATCTGACAGGACCTGACGGATCAAACGGGCATTGCAGGGTCCGAATCCCAAGAAGATTGATGTGGGCAGAGGAGCATGAATGGGTAGTCTTCGCAGATGATGAACAACTTGTGCATCAACTTGAGACCGATGAAGACTTCACCTACATCTGGTTTAGCTACCAGCACAGTACCCGAACCCTCAGAATCCAAGGCAGTCAAGTTATACCTGAATTTTCCACCCTCATCGTTGTAGCCATCTTCTTGTTTGCAGCCCTATTTGCTCTATTGTTAGGTCGCCTTCATTTCGATCAAGGCTCGGATGTATCCACGTCTGCTCAGAAAATCTGATGGTATTAGCTTCTAAGATGGTCACCGTCTTATACGGTGATGTGGCTTGCTTATCGATTGCAGACAAGAAGGGCGCAGTGTTCGATGACCAAGTCAGTGAGGGCTTTCTTTTCATCTGCTTTGTAGCGTGTTGACAGCTCCAGTTCTGAGATGCTGAATAGATCCTTTATTTGAAGGCTTTTCGTTTCTGAGAGCTCGAGTGCTGAGTCATCGCGGGTTCCAGGGACCGTATTTGAAATTCCTTTCAGGAGTTTTCGAGCTGATTCCTCGTCTTCAGTAACGACGATCAGAGCGATTTCTGACGTGGTTGGGTAGATCCCTATTATTTCTAGGGCGCTTTTAATCTGATTCTGCGCTGAAGCGTATAATAGACATTCAACAGCGAGGCTTCTTGAAATGTTGAATCCGGTTTTCAAAGCACTTAGTGCATTGATTGTAGCGAAGACAAGGTGACGCGGACCGGCGACAAATTTGGCGTTCAGAAACTGGAAGATGGCTCCCGGAAACTTTTCTTCAACTTCTCCTAGAAATGTGTCAACGTTTTTTACTCTGACGTTGGAGAAACCTGCGATTCCGATGAATCTGTTGAAACCTTCAGCTAGATGTAGGGGAATTGCGGAAAGCCTCCTTGGTGAACCTTTCAATTAGATGGGGATCCAAGCCACTATCCTTCAATGTTTTCTTGATTTCTTTGATGGAGCGTCCGTTTCGCTGGGTCTTCTCAATGACTTTCCTGAAGGCCTCTTTCCTTTCCCACGGAAAAATCACCCAACTTCGGGTTGTCTTGATATAATAGTCAGGTTCCAGAATGCTCCAGGGCTTATAGTAAAGCGCTGCTATTCGGAGGTCTTGCACTTCTTCTTCAAGAAGGTGGGACTTCACCAGACTGAGGCTTTTCCCTGTGTCAGAGACATCGTCTACCACGAGAAGGTTTCTTCCTTTGACTGGAACAGAGATGGGTTGAGTAATCAAAGGCTCCTTCTTACTCTCTCCAATCCCAAGATAGAACTCTGCTCGTATATTTGCGATAGATGAGTTCTCAAGCAAATCTGAGAGAACCCTCGCCGGTACCCATCCTCCCCTTGAAATGCCTACAATAAGGTCATAATTGAATCCGTCTGACCGAATTCTCTCAGCTAAAATCAAAAGCATCGAGTAGATCTCTTCCCAAGAAGGAATTTCGAAACTCTCGCTCTGCTTCTCCAAAAAGACCCTTCAATCCTAACATTGAAGTATGGAAATAGATTTTGATTAAAAGGTTTTCACGTCTACGCATCGTCTAATATGGCTGATAATAGTGTATGAGAATCGTGCGAGTGCAAAAAATGAAATGCTCAACTGATGATAAGTCATGAACTGTGTGAAACTATGAAGATTAAACTCACCAGTGTATTTGTGGACAACCAAGATGAGGCGCTTAGGTTTTACACGGAGGTTTTAGGCTTCGTCAAGAAAGAGGAAATGCCTGTAGGGAAATTCAAATGGTTGACAGTTGTCTCACCTGAGGAGCTAGATGGTACTGAGCTACTTCTTGAGCCCAACGACAACCAAGCTGCCAAAACATACCAAATGGCTATCTTTAAGCAGGGGATCCCTGCAACGACATTCTCTGTTAAGGATGTTCAGAAAGAGTATGAAAGAATGAAGAAGCTGGATGTGGTGTTTACTCTGGAACCAACAGAAACGGGATCGGGGTCTGTTGCCATTTTCGATGATACTTGCGGAAACCTCATACAGATAGTGCAGAATCGCTCGAAGAAATAAACCGCAGTTCCGGAGCACTGAGCGACAGTCACTTGTTGAACTCCTACCAGATGCTTGGGAATAGTTTGTGCCTGACTTGTCTGGAGTATTCTGAGTATCCATCTAATTCTTCTTGGAGTGTTCTGTCTTCCAATGAAGCGCGGATCATGAGTAAGATAATATAGATTCCTACTGGGATGAAGGTGAAGGCGGACCCAATTATCAAAGGAATCGACACGCTATAAAAGACACCGCCTAAATACCCAGGGTGTCTCACAATCCTGTACGGTCCAGTTGATATCACTGTGTGACCTCTATCCGTCTGAATTCGAACAGTTGGTTCGAAATGAGGGTTGACTGCCATGGCCCAGTTGATAAGAATCGTTGAAGCCACTAAGAACACGAAGCCTAAAACAGCAAACTGAACGTCGAGAACTGACCAGTGAAACCTGCCTACATCCAATCCAGCAATAGCGGGTACAGCGACAAGAACTGTGAGATTGGTTACGCGCATTAATATTCCGTCCCACAGTTTTGATCCCTCTCTTTTTCTTTTCAGCCTGTGAACCAAGAGTTCAGGATTGAGCTTGAACTGAATAGCCGTGCTAATAGCGTAATG
>JAGLZJ010000094.1 GCA_023131555.1 Candidatus Bathyarchaeota archaeon
ACTCCATCCTTAGAAGGAAGGTGATCAAGAAATGAAAGAGATAGTCATTGACCCAATCACTCGGCTAGAAGGTCACGGAAAAATAACGATCTTCCTGAATAATGAAGGAAACGTTGAAAACGCGTATTTTCAAGTTCCCGAACTAAGAGGGTTCGAGAAGTTCTGTGAAGGAAGAAGAGCTGAAGACCTGCCCATAATAACCACGCGGATCTGCGGAGTCTGCCCGGTTGCCCACCATATGGCAAGTGCAAAAGCCTTGGACGCTGCATTCCACGTGGAACCCACTGAAACAGCGAAAAAACTTAGAGAACTAGAATATTGTGCATATTTCATCTATGATCACATACTGCACTTCTACTTTCTAGGAGGTCCCGATTTCATCGTAGGTCCAGATGCGCCTCCTGCAAAGAGAAATATCCTCGGAGTAATCGAGAAGGTAGGCATAGAAATAGGGAAGGAAGTAATCAAGCATAGAGCCTTCGGGCAGAAGATCACGGGCATTCTGGGAGGTAAACCTACACACCCAGTGACAGCTCTGCCAGGTGGCATGGCAAAAGCGTTATCCGAGGAAGAGAGGCAAGAAATCGAGAAGATGGTCAGAAGCTGCTTGGGATTCGCGGAGTTCTCTTTGAAGATTTTCGAGGACGTTGTTCTGCGAAACGCTGACTACGTAGAGTTGATTAAGAGTGACCCTTACGCCTTGAAAACCTACTACATGGGTACAGTCGACAAGAAGAATTTGGTCAATTTCTATGATGGTAACGTTCGGGTCGTCGATCAAAGAGGGGCTGAGTTCCTTAGATTTGCGCCATCAGATTATTTGGACATCATTGAAGAACGTGTTGAACCTTGGACCTACGTGAAGATGCCCTATCTCAAGAAAGTCGGGTGGAAGGGCTTGATTGACGGTCCAGAAAGCGGAATATACAGAGTTGGACCATTAGGAAGGCTCAATGTAGCGGATGGAATGGCAACACCCAAGGCTCAAGAAGAATACGACAAAATGTACAGAACTCTCGGAGGAAAGCCGGTTCACGCAACACTGGCTTTCCACTGGGCTAGGCTAATTGAGCTGATGTATGCAACGGAACGAGCCCTTGAATTGGTCACAGATGAAGATATCGTAAGGAAGGACATCAGAAACAAACCGGGAGCACCAGGTGAAGGAGTGGGAATAGTTGAAGCTGCTAGGGGTACCCTGATTCATCATTATCAGTTAGACGATAAGGCGCTAACTAAGAAAGTCAACCTCATCGTGGCTACAACCCACAATGTTCCAAGCATTGGGCTATCAATAAAGAACGCCGCGAAGGGTCTCTTGAAGAATGGCGAGGTTAGCGATGGACTCCTCAACAAGATAGAGATGGCCTTCCGAGCCTACGATCCGTGCCTTGCATGCGCCACTCATTTCGCTGTCGGTGCAATGCCCCTTGAGGTTCAGATCTACGATGAGCAAAGACGACTTCTGAAGACAATAAGAAGGTAGAACCTCCGAAACAAGCGCATCTGTGACCCCACACGCGGAAACATTCAAGTTAAGGACATTGCTCAACTACTTATCCAAGCCATCTGAGGCAACTTCGGAAAACTATAAAGGCAAGTTTTCGAAATTTGCTTCTTCTCTCCGAGGAGAGAAGCGCGGAAAGTAGTATGGAAAAACATACGCATGATATTGCTATTGTAGGAGCAGGAATGGCAGGCTTAAGAGCCGCGATTGCTGCTGCAGAACACAGCAACAAGCTAGATGTAGCCGTGATCTCGAAGGTGTACCCGGTGCGTTCCCACTCCGTTTGCGCACAGGGAGGAACAGCCGCCATGCTGAGAGAAGGAGACTCATATGATCTGCATGCATGGGACACGGTGAAGGGATCAGACTTCCTTGCAGATCAAGATGTAGTGGAACAGTTTGTCAAGGAAGCCCCTGAAGAGATAATAAAGCTGGATCATTGGGGATGTCCGTGGAGTAGAACAGACGATGGGAAAATCGGTCAAAGACCGTTTGGAGGCCACAGTTTTCCAAGGGCCTGTTTTGCAGCGGACATGACCGGCTTTCACGAGATGCATACTCTACACGGAAAAGCTGCGACATTCGAGAACATAACATTCTACGATGAGTGGTTCGTCACTTCAATGATAATTGAAGAGAACGTCTCAGCTGGACTGACAGCCATCAACCTGAAGACTGGTGAAATGCAGGCATTTCAATCCAAAGCAGTAATAATGGCTACAGGAGGCTACGCTCGAGTCTATGAATTCACTACTTTCTCGCACACTGCAACTGGCGACGGCATGACTATGGCCTACCGAGCTGGCGTGCCGCTGAAAGACATGGAATTCATCCAATTCCACCCTACAGGTCTTGTTCCATCAGGAATCCTGATCACTGGCGGAGCCCGTGGAGAAGGAGGGTACCTGGTCAACTCCAAAAGCGAACGATTCATGAAGAATTATGCTCCTGAGAAGATGGAGTTGGCGCCGAGGGATATAGTGTCCAGAGCTGAAACGACAGAGATTCTGGAAGGACGAGGACTGGAAGGACCCTACGGACCCTATATAGCCTTGGACTTGAGACATCTAGGAGAAGAGAAAATTAACGAGCGATTGCCGCTCATCCGTGACGTCGCGATAAAACTGAGCGGCGTCGACCCTGTAGATGAACCAATACCAATACGTCCTGCAGCCCACTATTCGATGGGAGGGATAAGCGCAAACATCAAGACGGAGACTGATGTTCCAGGTTTCTACGCGACTGGTGAATGCGCGTGCCTCAATCTCCACGGAGCGAACAGGTTGGGCACGAACTCAACTTCAGACTGCTTAGTTTTCGGAGCTGTTGCAGGCCAAGAGGCGGCCAAGTACGTTTCATCAAGAGGTTTCAAAGAACTACCTCAAGGTAAAATCGTAGCTGAAGAGAGAAGAGTATTTGACGACATCCTCGGTCGTGAAGGAGATGAGAGAGTTCCAGATATCAGAGATGAGCTGAGGAGGATCATGAGTGAGAACGTGTGGGTCTTTCGAAGAGGAGGAGAGCTTCAGAAGGCCCTAAAAGGGGTCGGGAAGCTCAAGGAAAGACTGAGACAGATCAGAGTCGAAGACAAAGGCCGAGTTTTTAACACTGGGCTTGTTGATGCACTACAGCTGGAATTCACACTTGACCTGTCTGAGGTGACTGTTGCCAGTGCCCTAGCTAGAACTGAATCGAGGGGAGCTCACACGAGGAGAGACTGCCCAAAACGTGACGACGAGAACTGGCTAAAGCACACTCTAGCTTTCTTCACGAAAGAAGGCCCTAGACTCACGTATGCTCCAGTAACGATAACGAAGTGGCCTCCAACTGCGAGAGCCTATTGAGGAGATAGAAATGGCAACTGAAGACGCGAAGACCATTCTGTTCAAAGTAAGGCGTTTCAGCCCGGAAAGAAACGAGAAGACTGTATCCGAGTTTAAAGTGCCTGTGAAAAAAGGAACAACTCTGCTAGATGCGTTTATGTTCATAAAGGACAACCGGGATGGAACCTTTGCTTTTCGACACTCTTGCCGTATGGGTGTCTGCGGGAGCTGCGGAGTCATGGTTAACGGAAAACCTGTACTCGCCTGCTATACCCAAGTACTTCACCTTAACGCCAGCATCCTCGATATCGCTCCTCTTCAAAGCCTACCAGTTATCAAAGACCTCATCGTGGACATAGAACCCTTCTTTGAGAAATACAAGCGCATCGAGAACGTTCTGATTAAACAAGAAGAGCACTTGAAGAAACCAGAAGAACTAAGTCAGACTCCTGCAGACCTGAAGAAGTTCTGGGATCTGACAATGTGCATCAAATGCGCGATCTGCTA
>JAGLZJ010000095.1 GCA_023131555.1 Candidatus Bathyarchaeota archaeon
TGATGTCCAAGAAACTGCGGAACGTCTTCTCCAACGTCGCCGTTGCCTGTAAGATGCCTGCTTCGGTAGCTCCGATGGATTTTAAACAGGGTTTTAAATAGGAAAAATAATCAAAACTATGGTCAATCCTCCATTATTGTTAAGGGTGCGTACGCATGACACTCAGTTGAATTGGCGGCGTCCAGGGAGATTTCCGGCAGGCGTTCTGCTATCGAACTCCCAGTCCTTATCGAACTGCGTCGGATTTGAAGTCCGAGGTGAGGACCACCAACACTGCTGGACGCCACTCACGTCTTGATTTCTTCAGATATAATTGGCTTCCGCCACTTCTTGAACCGTTCACGTCTCAGCCTTCTCCAACGTCTTCTCCAGCGTCGCCGTTGCCTGTAAGATGTCTGCTTCGGTAGCTCCGATGGAGGCGTTCATGGTTATGTACGGAGAATGGTATCTCTCGCAGCAAACACCAAAGTCGGTCTCCTCCAGTACTCGCGGCCCTGTAACGCGAGAAGAATACAGATTGAAACCAACTTTCTTCGCATTGTAGTTTCTCAAAGTCAACGCTACAGCAATCGGGTTGACTACATTCAATAATCTTTCATTGTGTCTCTCGGCAGTTTCCTTCAGCTTCACCTGAAGTAGCCTGCGGTTTTCTTCCTGTGCATCTCTGAGCGCTTCATATCCGTTGAAGCCTATTGATAGGACTGCTGCAAGGAACTGAACTATGGGAGCTGCTGAAGCCCTTCCCGCATAGATCCGAGCAACACGCTCAGCGAATTCAGAACTTGCAGAGGCGACAATCGATCCGCCTACTGGCGTGAGAAAATTCTTGTCGGTGCTCTGTACAACTGCATCGACTCTTCCTGCATCCATCGCGCCTTTGATCTGGCTCATGATCTGTCTGCTCTGCACACCGTATGCGTTGTTGATTATGTGAAAGATCTTCTCGTCTGCCGCTAGCTTTGCGATTGCTTTAACGTCGTCTGATTCTCGAGGTGGAAAGAAGGTCGTCGTGGAGACCACTGCAGCAGTCTCTCCATCTAACGCTTCGGCAATCTTCTCAACAGGGACCCTCACAGCGTCCCCAAAGACAGTCGATTCCACGGTCTTCACTTTCATTCCGAACAGTTTCATACCCTTCAGGGGGGAATGATGATCAACCCGTGGATAGACCACTCCACGTCTTCCAGTTTCCTCTCTCGCTACCGCAGCTGAGAGGCCGATAGCCATTCCGGTGGCTACAGGAAGAACCGAGGCAGATTGATAGTTCGGGACACCGCATCTTCGAAGTGTGTCCAAAGCTATTCTGTTGGCGAAGAAATACGCTAGAGATGCTCCTCCCGCTTTTGGTTGAGCTGCATGAAGGCTTCCTGATCTGCCGACTCCGTGGCAGAATCCGGATGCTAACTCCGAAACGAGTCTTGAAGACACTCGTGCCTCTCTTTCTCCTATTCTTGCGCCCTCACGGTCTTTGTCTGTATCCATCCATGACAACAGGGTTAGAAAGAATTGTATGAGGTCATCTTCCCAACCTGTTTCAGGAAGTCTCCGTTGTTCCAACAGAATTCGAATTGGCTTGAGTTTGGTTCTGAGAACCAAGAGAGAACGGTTCAAAATGTGTTCAGGTATAGTGTGTTGCATGAGACGGTCTAAATCAATCAATTTTGAGGCTCCTCAACCTGTAATAGTGGATTTCTTCAAGGAGATCGGGAGCATCCTCGAATTTAACGAGAACATCTCCGTTTTCTTCGTAGTCTTTCTGGATTATTCCTGTGATCTTTGAAGATGGGGCATATACTTTCCTTTTTTTCTCAGCTACGTGTTGAGCAGCTTCCTTGGTCCCGAATAATCCTGACACAACGTAGAGACCTTTAGCTGTCTTCTTCTTCACTTGCCCCTTCTTGATCTTTGCAGAATGGATCTCCGGGCTGGTCTGCAGGTTAGTTACCTCTGCGAGTCCAATGATTCTACTGTGCTGATGTGGCTGATCAAGCTTGGCTAGGAGAAGCCTGTCCCCTACCTCTAATGGCAGTGGTTGTCGAGTTTTAATCAATGCTTTGGAATCAATGTTCGGAGTAATCTTACTCATCTTTATTCTAAGTGACCCACGGTCAGCGTAGGGAAAGATTCGTCCAACAGTTGTTCTGAGTCCAGCTGAAATGTGAAGTGCTTCTCCGAATTGAACGTCTTGTCGGTACAGATGTGTGGCTCTGAACCGGGTATCCAGCAATCTGGTTTCCTCCATTGTTCCTGGTGCGATGATGAAGTCTCCTCTTGAAAGATCCTTTGATCTGATATTGCTCAGTCTTATGCCTACTCGATCTCCTGCTGATGCTTCCTGGACGTCTTTTCCGAAGATCTCGATGCTTTTTATTCGAGCTTCGCGTCTTCGAGGCACGATCTCAACTAGGTCATTAACTCGGACTTTTCCTCTTAGTATTGTGCCTGTAGCCACGGAGCCCCTGCCTGTGATGTGGAATGAGTGGCTGATGGGGATCTTTAGGCTTCCCGACCAGTCTCTTACTGGTGACGTCGTGATCTCCAACAGTTTTTCCTTCATCTCTTCAATCCCTTCACATTTCAATGCTGATACCTCCACAATTGGAGCGTCCTTGAAAGGGGTCTTCGAAAGGAGCTGTAGGATGCTGCTTCTGACTGTGTCTAGCTGTTCTTTATTCACCAAGTCAGTCTTGTTCAGAGCAACAAGCAACCCCTTGATGCCTAGTACGGAGAGGACTTGAAGGTGTTCAATCGTCTGTTCTTTCCATCCTTCGTCTGCTGCAATAGTAAGGATGCCTGAATCCACAATGTTTGCTCCTGCCAATGCGTGCTTGAGGAGAGAATGGTGTCCTGGAAGATCAACGAGGACGATGAGATTCTTCTCAAGACTGAAAGCTGAGAAACCGATGTCGATGCTCATACCTCGCTCTCGAGCTTGTGGATGCTTATCCAATGCAGCCGTGGAGGCGATTTCAGTTAGGCAACGGGCGAGTTGTGTTTTTCCGTGATCAACGTGTCCGAAGATTCCCACATGTATCGTTCCCCCTGTGGACCGTGATATATCGGGCACCTTTTTCAGCAGTAATTCTGCTCTTTCCAGAAGAAGGCTGGCTGCCTCTCGAGGGGAGCTTCTCTTCCTTATGGCTTCCGCGACTGTTTTTTTTCTCAGCTCAGTTAGATCTTGAGCCAGATCCAAGTTTCCATATCTTTTGATAACCTCTCCTACTGCTCGACGCGTCTCTCTCTCTAATTCAGCCTTTGAGATTGATGCTTGTGAGCGTTGTCGAGATCTAGTAGTGGAAGGTTGAATGCTTTCCTTTTCCTTCTCATCGATCTTTGATGCAATGAGCGTTGCAAGCGCTTCGACCCCTTCTCTACTTGGATCCAAGGTCAGCAAAGGCGAGTCCCATCTATACTTCTCTCCCGGTCTGTCCAGCTTCTGGTAGACTTCTTCAACCAGTGAATCGGGAATCGGTGTCCCTCTCTGGCTATTCCACTTCAGAGCCGTTTCTAGGGGAGTGGTGAGGTAGATTATTCCGAAGTGCGCTTTTGCTCGTTCAGCTATTCTCTTGAGTTGCCGTCGGATTGATCGGTAATAGTTCATGTCATCGCTTATGACAATCAGCTTCCATCTCAGGGCTTCTTGAATTACTCGATATGTTGCACCTCGAACGAAATCCTCCAGTCCCGGTTCAAAGGTTCGCTCATAGGTTGGAAGCATTCGCCGGAATGCATCGGAGGAGACTACGGCTGTGGAATACTGAAACTTTTCCTC
>JAGLZJ010000096.1 GCA_023131555.1 Candidatus Bathyarchaeota archaeon
AGTTCATTCACGCTGTGCTGAAGAGGCTTCGTCTTCATTTCGTTCGTAACGTCCAATATTGGAACCAAAGCTACATGAACGTAGAGTGTGTTCTCATATCCATCCTCTAACCTCATCTGACGGATGGCTTCAAGAAATGGTAAGCCCTCAATGTCGCCTACTGTGCCTCCACATTCCGTCAAAACAACGTCGGCATCTGATTTCTCCGCAACAGCTCGAACTCGGAGCTTTATCTCATCTGTGATGTGGGGAACGATCTGAACGCAGTGACCTAGATAGTCGCCTCTCCGTTCTTTCTCAATTACTTCTCGATAAACCATGCCCGTTGTTACGTTGTTTCCCATTGTCAGGTTAACGTCAAGAAATCGCTCGTACCACCCTAAATCTAGGTCTGTTTCTCCACCATCCTCCGTGACATAGACCTCTCCATGCATGTATGGGTTCATAGTTCCTGCATCTACGTTTACATATGGATCAACCTTGATTGCAGTAACCTTCACGCCTCTTGCCTGTAGCATCTTCCCGATTGAAGATGTGACGATTCCCTTTCCCACGGAAGAAAGGACGCCACCAGTTACGAAAACATATTTCACCATGTCGATGGCGAGCTCCGCAATAACAGAAGCATACTTGAAACTCGGCTTTTAAGCTCTTTGTGTGTGATTGAGTTCGTGAGCGATCTATTGAAGTCTTGCGCGCGACTGGTTGTCTTATGGTATGATGGCGATTTTCAGATTGGATTTTGAGGACACGAGGTCGTTAAAAGCGTCTTTGATTCTGGTCAAAGGCATTCTTTCAGTGATTAGTGGTTTCACATTAAGAGTTCTCGAAGTTATGAGGTTCAAGGCCTTCTTGAAGTGCGTTGGTGTTGCATGAAAAGCCCCCATAACAGTCACCTCATCGTAGTGAAGCAGTTCTGCATCAACTTTGATTCGAGAGCCGGGAGTACACCCACCAAACTCAAGCACAGTGCCACCCTTTGACACCATCTTTAAAGATTGCTCCCATGTAGTAGGAAGACCTATCGCTTCGATTACAACGTCTGCGCCATCACCGTCAGTGAGTGCTCTGACAGCGTCAACTGGTTCTTTACGGGAGACATTGATTGTTGCATCTGCTCCGAGTTTCTCGGCGAATTTAAGTCGCTCTTCGGCAACATCACATATTACTACTCTCTCGACCCCAATCTTCTTCGCCAAGAGCATATGAAGGAGACCAATCGGACCAGCGCCCACTATCACCACAGTGTCGCCCAAAGCCACGCCTGCTTCTTCAGCTCCATGAAGAACGCATGCAAGGGGCTCAGCTAAAGCTGCTTCTTCATATGTGGTGTTCTCGGGAATCTCTTGTGAATTCACGAGAATAGTGCGTGCTGGCACACGAATGTACTCAGCGTAAGCGCCCCATAACCAAAGCATGTCTTCACATAGATTGAATCTGCCCTTCTGGCACATCTTACACCTCAAGCAAGGGGCGCTGTTTCCTGCGCGTATACGCGTACCCTTGCTGAGGGATGAAACACCATCTCCGACCTCTACAACGTCTCCGGCCCATTCATGGCCAAAAATCGTTGGGATAGCAATCACCCTATTGACGTATCCTCTTTGAAAGATCTTGAGGTCGGTTCCACACGTGGTCGCAGCTCGGATCTTCACTAAGACCTCTCCTTCATTAATCTGGGGTTTGTTGACGGATTCGATTCGAAGATCCTTTTCTCCATAGAGCAGGGCTGCTGTCATCTTCTCAGTGTTCATTCACGATCACCACTTTGATGCATTCTTTTGCTGAGGCCTTCCGCAGGGCTTCTGCGGTTTTGGAGAGTGGAAACGTGTGGGTTATCAGCTCTTCAGCTTGAAGCCGCCCAGTTTCAATTAGATTTAAGGCTACTCTAGTTTCTACGTGTGAAGCCGAATAGGAGGAGACGATTTTGACCTCCGAGAAGAAGAGTCTGTGAGGACTCACTTTCATAAAGGCTTCACGGTTCGTTGGGGCAAAGGCACATATTGTTCCCCCTCTACGACATAGTTCGATCGCTGAAATGTACGCATTTATGCTGGGTGCTGTCACTATTACCAAGTCTGTTCCTCGCCCGTTAGTCATGTCTTTGACTGTATCAATCAGGCTTTCCTTTTCAGGATTGATCGTGAGGCTGGCCTTAAAACGTTCAGCTGCTTTCAGTCTGTAATCTATCAGATCCGTCACAATTATCTCTCCTGCTCCAAATGCTCGGAGAAGCTTTGTCAGTATTAGCCCGGAGGGTCCAGCTCCGAAGACCAGAACGGAATCGGATGGTTTGACATCGCACTTGCTCAAGGCTCTAATCCCACAAGCAATAGGTTCGATTAGGGTTGCCTCTTCGAAAGATAGTTCATCGGGGATCTTCAAGGTGTCAACGCAGAGGTTTGCGGAGGGAACTTTGAAGCATTCAGAGAAGCCGCCGGGTTCCAAATGTGTTTCTTGAAAACGAGTGCACAGAGTGAAGGCTCCGCGCCTGCAGAAGTAACAATTCAAGCAAGCAACGTGATGATGGGTAAAGATTCGGTCACCCACCGAGAATCCTTTTACACTTCTTCCTGTTTTGGCTATGATGCCGGATGGTTCGTGTCCAAGTACAGATGGTGCACGTGGTTGCTGGTACCATTCCATTAGATCAGATCCGCACACTCCACAGGCGTTCATGTTCACCAGCACGTCATTTGACGTAATCTTTGGCGTGGGGATGTCTTCGATCAGAACATTGTTGAGTTCGTAGTATACGGCGGCTTTCATGAGGTTCATCTGGTTTGAGAAGGAGAATGTCTGATTTAAAGACTTTACAGCACGCGGTGCATTGCATCGATTACTATGGCTAGCTTTCTCGGCTTATTGAGGGTTCTCAATGTTGTCTTTTATTCGTTTCAGAAACGTCGCTGCAGGAGCACCGTCTATTATTCTATGATCGTATGCTAGGGTGAGCGTCATGACAGGTCTGGTTGTGAATTCTTCTCTAACGTATACTGGTTTCTGGACGATTCGCCCTGCAGCAAGAATGGCTGCTTCAGGAGGGTTGATGATTGGCATGAACATGTCCACGTCAAACATTCCTAAGTTGGTTACTGTGAAGGTTCCAGCTGAAAGGTCAGCGCTCGAGAGACTGCCTTCTCGTGCTTTCGCTATCAATATTCCGAGTTCCTGAGAGATTTCCGCGAGTTCCTTCTCATCTGCCGTTCGTATAACGGGGACGAGGAGCCCCCTATCCGTTGAAATGGCAACTCCAATGTTGACTTCAGCATAAATCTTGATCCCATCGCTTGTCAATGTAGAGTTGACCTGTAAATTCTGACGCAGAGCCTTTGCAACTGAATGAACCAAAAGCGCTGTGTAGGAAAAACCGCTTTCTTCTCTTTTCTTCACTGCCCGGGTCATGTCCATATCCATTACTAAGTAACTGTGAGGGGCGGTTCGAAAACTGGACGCTACACGCTCCGCCGTCACCTTTCTAATGCCTTCCAGAGGAAGCACTTGTTTAACTTGAGGCGTTTCATGCGTCATCTGTGTAATATATCGCTTCACGTCTTCTTCGACGATTCGTCCGTCTGGACCAGTGCATTGAATCTTCGTCAAGTCTACATTGTGTTCTTTTGCTATTCTTCTTGCAGCTGGAGAAGCGCGGATGATTTCTTTTGGGTGTCGGGCAGCGTCTGCTCCTTGTTCCATAACGATCTGTTCAGGTTCAGGAAGGTGAGAAGGTGATTCCTCCAGTATCTCTTCATCGGGTTTTCCTATGAC
>JAGLZJ010000097.1 GCA_023131555.1 Candidatus Bathyarchaeota archaeon
GTGTCTCCTTCATTAGCAGCATTTATTGCTTCTTGAATAGTCAGAAAGTCATCTGGAACTGTTATTGTTTGCAGGATTCGCACATAACCATCCTCATAGTAGGACATCGTGCTGGTCCAAACTGAAATCAGATATGAACCTGCCTCAACTCCAGAAGTATTCCAGGCGAAGTCAACTGTAAAAGTATCGTGCCCGCTCCAAAGCACAATAAACATTTGCCAGTCAATTGAGGTACTGTTGGAATACGCTTCTACCCAAAAACTGTCGAAATCAAAGACGTCCCATGTTGCTTCAAATGTAACGTATATGTGGATTATGGGGCCGGGAACTGTCTCGTGAAGAGAGACATTAACATCCAGAATGACTATATCTATGAAATAGGGAAAGAGAGTTCCACTAGTCATACTGTCATTTGGTCTGCCTCCTCGGATGGGCTGAATGCTAAATAGCGAAGTGAAAATGCCAGCCAGAAGTAAAATCACCATGACTGCAGAAAGTGTTCTTCTCACTTATCTCCCCAGAATCAATATGTTCTAGAGTCTATTATCACTTTTGAACCGCCACCATGTACGCATGCTTCAGCACGTTGGCAAGAATTACTATCAGTGAGACATTACATCGGTCATGAGAATGGTAAACCAATCTTCAAGTATCACCTGCAAGAACCGATGCGCGCACGCCTCTTGAATCAACGACGAATTGACTGTTCTCGTGTGTGCATAATCTCGCTTGGTGTCTAAATCATGGAAGCTACAACATAGATGATGACGAGGCATGCTGTCAAAATACTGTCCCAAATCAACATTTCTTTCAAGTCTTTTGGGTAGAGCCTAAGATCCAGAATCCTAGTTGAGAAAGGATATAGTGGTCTGGAAGGTCGCGTAAGAAAATCAACGATGAAATGCCACGGTTGTCTGTTCATTGCTGATGGAGCGTTTCTCCCGGTCTCAAGAATCTTATCTAATGTATCCCTGGGAATTTCCTTCTGCTGGTAACGTCTAATGCTTCGGCGGCCTAGTATAGTATCAACGAGAGACGTTGAATGCGCAGGTGCATCTGTCGTAAGTGCTTGGTTATCCACAAGACCGTCTTTTGAGGAGAGGACGGGGGCGATTCTCTTTTCAAAACAGATTTTTCTCCATCGTTTAAATAGCGCGGGCATGTCAATATGACATGCGTCATGTTAATATAGTTGCCTACCTGTAATCTGTTTTGCAGAAGAATCTCAGTAGGTATCTTTCATGCTTGTCTCAAGTGACAAAGATGGAATTGGCATGGCTGCAGCTAATCCATATAAGAAAGACGGCAGAGTGGCAGTTGGCAAAGTCGCAAAATTCGGTTCTTCGAAGGAAGCCATTCAACGCGTTGTGAGCCTGATCGGCGGCTTCAATAAAGTTGTCCAACGGGGAGATGAAATTTTGCTGAAACCAAACTTCAATGCTGCAGATCCTCCACCCGGTTCCAGCGACCCTGATTTTGTTAAGGCAGTAATTGAGTTGTTGTATGAGCATGGTGCTAAAAAAGTTGTTCTTGGTGAATCTTCGATGCTTCGACTTTCAACTCGAAAAGTATTGAAAGAAACAGGTATGCTGAAAAAAGCGGAGGATGCTGGAGCAGAAGTGGTAATCTTTAATGAAGGTAAATGGAAAAAAGTGGCAACTGGTGGCACATATTTAAAAAACGTAAGTTTGCCTGAGACAGCATTGGAATCGAAAAAAGTTGTTTACACATGTTGCATGAAAACTCATAGATTCGCTAAATTCACCTTCAGTTTGAAGTTAGCCGTCGGTTTCATGAGGCCAAGAGAAAGGATGCGGCTTCACATGAGGCATCTGGAGGAAAAGGTATCAGACTTGAACTTAGTTGTTCATCCACATCTAATCATTATGGATGGCAGGAAATGCTTTATTTCTGGTGGACCTGCAACTGGTGATCTTCGAAATCCCGGTTTGGTGTTAGCTTCTGGAGATAGAGTGGCTTTGGATGTCGAAGCTCTAAAAACGGTTGCAGCTTTTGACGGTTCTAGTCTGAGGAGTGATCCCTGGAGTTACACTCAAGTTCGCAGAGCTGTTGAGCTTGGGTTGGGTGTGAAAAATGAGCAAGAATACGAAGTTGTTGATGGTTAGATTCGTGCGCGTCATTTAGTTTCCGAGTTTAAACCCGACACGCGTGGATTCCTTCTGATCCTCACTGGAACTGCCACTGTGACTTGGTGGAACCCTGCGGTATCATAGATATGCTGGATGTTGTGTTGATGGCGCGCGCAACTAGAATTGCATTTAAAGCGTTTCCGTGTTGCGAATGAAAAAGATGGAGCTTAGGGATATTCGATTCCCCATCGTTTGTCGCGCGCGCCAGATAGCGCGTGCGTGCACACTAATGTTGGGTGCCTGCATCTGAATAGCTATTCGAAAGGTTTGCCTGCGCTAAGGGCTTGTATAGTCTGAAGGTATCAGCACGGGGACTCCATCAGTTCCCACGATAAGTATTTCGATATCTGGTGCGATTCTCTGCAAGGCTTCAACCCAGAGGTAAAGTTCCGCAATCCTTGTTTCATTCCCGCTTTGACCTACTGATTCCAAGACCAGGACAATCGCTTCCCTTGTGGCGTTCGCTTCTATGACTTTCGCTTCAGCTTCACCAGTTGCTGTGATTATGGTTTCTTGAGCCGTGGCGTTCGCCAGTATCAGAATTTTCTGTTTCTCGAATTCAGCCTGAATCTGCTGCTGTTGAGCTACAAGCTTGTCCTCTATTGATGCGGTGTACTTCTCAGGGTAGCCGATGTCTTTCAAGTCGAACTCCAAACGCCTCAGAGCTCCAGCAAGAGACTCTTCACTCTGCAGCTCTTCCAGCACCGATGTTTCTATCTGGTCTCTCACTATGTCCCTTTTTTCTATTGTCTCGGTGGCAGTGTACTCCTTAGTTATCAGCCTCATAGTTTCTTCTAAAACAGATTCGATAGCCACTTTGTAGTTCATATTTGGATAATTGCTGTAGAGATCCCTGATTTTAGTGGTGTCCAATGACCATCTGACCAAAACTTCGATCTGCATTTCGAGCTGATCGGAGGAGAAGCTTGGAACAACAGCTTCGTATGAGTCTGTAGCATAGTAAATGTCAACTGCGTTCACCCAAGGCATCTTCACCGTGAATGTTGGGCCAAGCACAGGGTCGCTTATTGACTTCGAAATAGGGTCTACTAGAACGACTGCGTGACCGACGCCGACGGATACGATCATCGTCAACGCGAATACAGCGCTGAAAATTATAAGAATAGCTAGAACTACGACTATGCCAGTTTTTGCACGGCTCCAGACGATTCCGCTTTCGAACGGTCTTCTTTGGTTTTCACCCATTACTGTTTCAACCTTCCACTGGTATGCTGTTGATAGTCATATATCTTTCGCCTTTTTACAAGATACCAAACCAACCACGTGATGATGTAGATAGGCAGTACATCTACGCCTGGAACCAGCTCAAGCAAAGATATTAACCCAATCCAGCGAAACAGGGCAAAGCACATGATTATGCCGACTACATCAAGAAAATCGCCGACCAATGGGAAAAGCAGAATCACCAGCATGTACTCGCTGACATCTAATATGATGCAGATGACCAGAGAGAGCAGTTCGTAATCCGCGAACACGAAATATTGTGAGGAACGCGTTCTCTTTCGTGGATTCAATGGAAACTCGACCAAGTCTCTCATCTTTCTATCAGTCCCCGAAATCAGCTTATAAACACGC
>JAGLZJ010000098.1 GCA_023131555.1 Candidatus Bathyarchaeota archaeon
GCTTCCTTAATGCTAAGAGTTGAATCGTATAACCCCGTTTTCTTCGCTTTACTAAGTAGTTCTCTATCTTCAGCAGGCTTGTGGATAATCGGTGTAACCGTTGTGATTTTCATGCCAATCATTGTGCACGCCTCTATGAGCGAATTGCAGACGTTGTTGTGGACTCCAACATAAACCAGCTTCAAGCCTTTCAATCGCCCTTTGTGCTCTTTGACAGTCATCAAGTCAGCAATGGCTTGGCAGGGGTGATGTCGATCATCGCATCCATTGATCACGGGAACGTCCGAAGCTGAAGCCATTCTCATTAGGTCAGAGTTATTCTTCAGCCTAGCCATTATGCAGTCGACGTTACGCGACAGGTACTTCACTTCGTCAGCGATATCTGCGAGGGAAAACTGAGTTGTCAACCAATCCATGTATATCGCGTGGCCTCCTAGCTGAGTCATGGCTACTTCAAAGGATACGCGGGTTCGCGTGGATGTTTTCTGGAAGATCATAGCCAGAGTTTTATGTTTCAATGAGCGTTCATACTTCGATGGTTCTCTCTTAATCTTGATTGCTTCATCAATCATGGATTCGATTTCTGGGGGCGCCCAGTTCTTGAAACTGATAAGATGTCGCATGATGACCCTCGCTTGCTTTCGACAACCGAGGGAAATTCAATATAAGTCTTATGGAAGTCTCTAATTGGGAAAATAACCACTGAAGCGGAAAACTATGATTCTCGTAGTTGCCTCAACCAAAGACACTGCCAGCATGAACATTCGGCAGAAGATCATTATGAATTATGGTTTTGAGAGGTCGGGGGAAAAATTCCACGACAACAACATCTATTATAAGACCTTCGGGGGAACCGCAGTGACAATCGTGACATTGAAAGAAGAGCTGATCCTGTTTCAGGAGATTGAAGACTTCTTCACTCCTCAACTCTCAATATACCTCTCTCGCCACAGCAGCAGAAGCGGGAGACCTACACTCTCCGTACACACACCGGGAAACTTTGACACTGCTGAGAAAGGGGGACTTAACGGTAAGGTCTCCATAGCCCCAGCAAACATGATGAAGAGTGCTCTCTTGGAGATGAATAGATACGCGGGTGCCAGTCTGCCATATGAAGTCTCGTACGAATGCACTCATCATGGTCCGTCCCTCGACACGCCAGCTATGTTTATTGAACTTGGCAGCTCAGAGACAGACTGGAAAGACATCAGGGCAGCAGAAGCCCTAGCCCACGCTACGATTACAGCAATATCCAAAACACCTGAAGATTCAATCGTCGCTGTCGGGATTGGCGGACCTCATTACAACCAGAAATTCACAAGGATGGCTCTAGCAGGTCCATACGCATTTGGCCACATTATTCCCAAGTATTTAGTCTCGAAAGTCGATTCTCCATTGTTGACTCAGTGCCTAGAAAGAACCCTGGAGCGTGTCGAAGTCATCGTGTTAGATTGGAAGGGCATAAAAAGTACCGACAAGAAAACCCTTGTAGAAATTGTGGAGAAAGCAGGAATCAACATAGAGAAAGTCTAGGACTGGAGGATTCATCTACAATAACATAATAACAGATGCAACTAGAAAAAAATCAACTATGCTTTCAGCTGAAGATGCTAGGTTGAAACCTTCGCGAATTCATCGGACAACGTCTGAAGCTCTTTAGTCACCAAAGATAGCATTCCAATCCTGTATTCCACGTTCGTCCTGTAATCCTTTGTGAGCCGCTTGAACTTAGGTATAATGTCTTCTACTGCACGCATCAGTAAATCCCTGTTGGCTTCATCCTTCAGGTCTTTAACTTCGAGTCTTCCATCGTGATAGCGAAGTACCAGATTACCTCCCAGATCTAGATCTGCACGGGCAACTTCCGCTACGTTTTCCAGTAGAGCATGTGCAGAAACCGAAATGGTTGAAGGGAACAATGGTGCCAGTTTCGAGAGCGATACAAAGAACAAAGTGACTAGACTCGCCTCTTCCAGCAGCATCTCGCAGATCTGACCGATATCCTCTTTCACATTTTTAAGTGAATTGAGGAGCCCCTCATTTAGCGCTTCTGCGTTGATATTGTTACCTCGTTTGTTT
This sequence comes from Candidatus Bathyarchaeota archaeon, assembly GCA_023131555.1. GTDB lineage: Archaea > Thermoproteota > Bathyarchaeia > Bathyarchaeales > SOJC01 > JAGLZJ01. Next base: position 2,080 of record JAGLZJ010000098.1, read on the forward strand.
AGCGTTGGCTCTACTGTACTCATGGAGTTTTCCCTTGTTGGTCTTCTCTACTGCTATCGGCTAAAAGACCTTGTACGTTGGCGGTTTTCACGCACATATCGGAAGCATCTCAAGTCGTACTACGCAATATTTATCTTCCCCTCCCCCCCAGATATATCTTGAGGCGACCAATTCTGGGCTATGGACACCAAGGAGTGCGAGAAACAGAAGCGCACAACAGAACCCTGCATACGACATCCGTACGGAGAGCCAACTACAAGATCACCGTGTCCATGGACAAAGAAAGCCGAATGTCCAAGTCACCGTTATATGACAAATACGAAATCGGAAAGTACCCCCTCCATCCTGGCTACAGCTTCATGCATCTCTACGACATGATCCCAAAGAATACACCTGAATACATTGATAGCGGACAGCACTACGTGGAACGCATTGTCCGGGCCTTATACTACTTCAAGCAGTGCTCACTGATCGGGCCTTCAGGAACCGGAAAAACCCACATTGTCTACCTTGTCGCAGAACTCTGCGGCTTACCAGTTTGGGAAGTAAACTGCGGTCTCCAGACATCTTCATTCGATCTGATTGGAAGATTCATCGGTCTTGGAAAAGAAAACTGGATCGATGGATTGCTCACAAGATGGCTTAGAGCCGGAGGAATAATGTATCTAGACGAAGCAAACATGATGAAACAAGACGTGGCTACCCGGCTCAACCCCGTTCTAGACACAAGAGGCCACCTTGTACTGAATGAGAAAGACAACGAAGTTGTGAAGAGACACAAACACGGTTATCTCATACTTAGCATGAACCCGTACTCTGCTGAATTCGCCGGCACTAAACCTCTAAACGCAGCCATGAGACGACGGATGGCTGTCTGGATAAACTTCGCCTACACAAGTATTGGGGACAAGATCTCCCCCCTCGAAGTGAAGCTGCTCAGGGGTCGCTCAAAAGTCGACGAAGAAACTGCACACAGCTTAGTCCAAGTCGGAGCCCTTCTTCGTAGCCAGTACCAAGCAGGAGACCTTCCCTACGGGCCTTCTCTCGGAGATTTGATAAACTGGGCCACTCTCATTAATGATGGCAACACGCCCAACATCGCTGCAGAAGAAACGATAATAGCTCTGACAAGCGACAACTCAGAAGTACAGGAAGACGTGAGAAGAGTCATCGAATCCGTTTTCCCGAAAACATAGTGGTCTGACCTTGGGTTTCCTCGACTACGCCTGGGCCACAACCCTCCAGAAGTCGAAGTCGAAGGCTGCAATAACTGTGGAAACAGGGCTTCTGCAGCCAACCCTTGAGTTCAGAAAAACCCAATTCAAGATAGTTCTGCCTGCCCCTTCCCTGCTAGAGGAAGGAGGCGGCTATTCATTCTTAGGCTTCGACTTTCCAGCGCAGAGCGCCAAAACTGGAGTCGGCAGACTATTCAGAGCAAGCGTCACCCATCTAACTGCTCACACCCTCATCCCTTCTGAAGAGAAGCAGACTCACAGTAGATCTAACCGTGTTGAGAGTTACTCCGAAGCAACTGTCGACGATACCTTCGTTAACACCTACATCGCTAAGTTTCATCCAGACAGGCTTCCAGACATAGCATTTGC
>JAGLZJ010000099.1 GCA_023131555.1 Candidatus Bathyarchaeota archaeon
GCGTGGATGAAAGAGTTCAACGTGAACTTCAGCAGTATTACCAAGGAGACGTTGTCTTCTCTAAGCCCAAAAGATGATGCCAAGAAGCCAGTTTACTTGATTGGCGAGGCTCTTATCGGAGAAGGAAATGAGGTAGCACATATCGATCTGCTGATTGGAGACAAAGATGGTCCAGTTGGTGACGCATTTGCTTCAGGAATCACAAATCTATCTGTCGGACACACACCTCTTCTCGCGGTTATTAGACCGAATCTTCCTCCTAAGCCCCATACTCTGATAATTCCCAAAGTAACGGTTAAGAACCTTGAGCAGGCAGGTAAGATATTTGGTCCTGCCCAGGCCGCTGTAGCGAAAGCTATAGCAGACTCCGTTGAAGAAGGAGTTGTGCCAAAGGAAAAGACCGAAGACTGGGTAATCGTCTGCAGTGTATTCATCCACCCGAAGGCAGACGACTACCGGAAACTCTACCATTATAATTATGGAGCCACAAAACTAGCGTTGCGCCGTGCTTTAACACACTATCCTTCTCTTGAAAAGATAAACTATGACAAAGATAGGGCTCGACACCCAATAATGGGTTTCAGAGTACCGAGACTCTGGCGCCCCCCATACCTGCAAATCGCGCTGGATAATCCGAGCCTCGAAGGAGCGAAAAGAGTCATAAGATCTCTCCCAGAGAGTGACAGAATAATACTGGAAGTCGGGACGCCTCTTCTTAAGAAGCATGGCGTGAAGGTAATTCGAGAACTCAGAGAAATCGCCAAAGACGTATTCATAATAGCGGATTTGAAGACCCTGGATGTCGGAAAAGTTGAGGTCGATCTTGCATTTGAGGAGACCGCTGATGCAGTAGTGGTTGCAGGTGTTGCTGCAAACGAGACACTGAATGGCTTCATATATGAAGCGAAAAAGCTGGGAATATATGGCGTAGTCGACATGATGAACATTCAAGAACCCGTCGGTAAACTCAGAACACTGAAGCAGCTACCGGACGTAGTCATATTGCATCGTGGCATTGATGCAGAGAGCGGAAGAGCCCTTGGGCTGGAACACGTGAAGGAGATCAAGCGTAGCTTCCCTGGTAAAAAGCTTCTTGTTGCAGTTGCAGGCGGTATAATTCCCGAAACTGCAAGAGAAGCGTTGCAGGAAGGAGCTGACATAATCATCGTAGGAAGATACGTGACTCAGTCCAAGGACCCGAAGCGTGCAGTGAGAGAGTTCTTAGAGCTCACAAGGGTTATGAGAGAAGATGTGGATCTCTACAGAGTGCATGTGGAATAGAAACTCCCTCGGGTAAATTTGGTGAATAGTTGAGAAGGATTCACGCTTTCACCACTTTGATTCGACCAATCAACTGCATAATGATGGGATTGGCTGTGGTTGTAGGAGCATTTCTTGCGGAAGGAAGTGTCAGCTTTGCTATATTGCCCAATTTTGTCCTAGGCTATTTTGCAGGTTTTTTCATGACTGGAGCTGCGATGGCTGCAAACGACTACTACGATCGCGAAATCGACGCAATTAATGAACCGATGCGGCCAATACCGAGTGGAGTAATGGCTCCGAAGGAAGCCCTATACATAGCCCTCGCCTTTACCTTGGCAGGCTTGACAGTAGCAGTTTCAACTGGCAACCAGCCAAACTGGCAGTGTCTAACAGTAGCATCAGTATCTTGGTTGATAGCCGTTCTCTACGTAACGAGAGGAAAGAGAACTGGTCTACCTGGAAACCTGCTTGTAAGCTCTTGCATTGCCTTGCCACTGTTCTACGGAAGCTTGGTCGTAGGTAGAGGAATCCGTCCGACCGCCACACTGTTTGCAGCAATGATTTTTCTGTCAAATACAGGGCGCGAAATAACCAAAGGGATTGTTGACATCGAAGGCGACAGACAAGAAGGAATAGGAACAATAGCAGCACTTTACGGAGAACGCCACGCTGCCATCTTAGCAGCAATCTTTTTTCTTTCCGCGATCATCCTTACCCCTCTCCCGCTGCTCCTTGATTATGTAAGCCTTTGGTACCTTCCGCCAATAGTGCTGATAGATGTCGCATTGATCTATACAGTTATTCAACTTGTGAAGAACCCATCAAGAGAGAATTCAAAGAAGATAAAGAACAGAATTCTCCTGTGGTTCCTCATAGGCCTAATAGCTTTCATCCTCGGCACTATTCAGAGCACATAAACATATCACGAAGTAGTGAACGATAAACCTTAGATATTTACGCTTGTGTTAGGAAGATAAGCATATGTCGGTAGATGTAACCTCGATCCAGCAGGTTTTGACTGGCGATCTTGAAGCTTCTCACGTTCACATTAGAGGATGGGTTTATAGAAAGAGAGAGAGCAAGAAAACCGTCTTCTTGTGGATCAGGGATGCAACTGGCGTAATTCAGTCAACGATAAAAGATGATACAGCTGCTTGGAAAAATGCCAAGAAGGTAACGATCGAGTCTTCCATAATCCTGAGTGGAACCGTGAGGAAAGATGAGCGCGCACCAGGCGGAGTTGAGATCTCAACTGACAAGATTACGATAATTGGGTTGGCCGAGAGCTTCCCAATCTCGAAAGACCTGAGTGAACCGTTTCTTAGAGACGTCAGACACCTTTGGTTGAGGAGTCGTAAGATGAGTCTCATAATGAGAGTTCGGAGCGAGACTCTGTGGCTTGCTCACAAATTCTTTAGGGAACGAGGCTACGTTGAGATCTCTCCTCCGATGTTCATCACCAGCGCATGTGAGGGGGGCGCCACTTTGTTTGAGGCCAAATATTTTGACCGAGAACTGTATCTAACCCAGAGTGCCCAGCTCTATTCAGAGGTTCTTATCTACTCGTTGGAAAAAGTATACACCTGCGCTCCTTCATTTAGAGCAGAAAAGAGCCGTACGATTCGGCATCTATGTGAATATTGGCACATAGAACCAGAGTGGGCGTTTGGAGACTTAGATGATGTGATGCAGGTTGAGGAAGAACTAGTCAGTAACATCGGTAAAGGAATAGCGAATCTATGCGGACGAGAGCTTCAGGAACTCGGTGTTGACAAAGATAGACTGCTTAATATCAGTCGCCCCTTTCCGAGAATTACATACAGCGATGCTATTGAGACACTGACTAAGAAAGGGTTCAGTATAGAGTGGGGAGATGATATGGGCTACGAGGAAGAGAAATCATTAGCAGAAGAATTCAAAGGGCCTTTCTTTGTCTACGATTATCCGAAGAAAACGAAAGCCTTCTACTGCAAGACATACAGGGATCGCCCTGAGATTGCAATGTCAGTGGATCTGATGGTGCAGACGATAGGTGAGTTGACTACTGTAGGCGCGAGGGAAGATGACAAAGACGAACTGATAAAGAGAATTAGAGAAACAGGACTTAATGTGGAGAACTACAACTGGTACATTGACATGAGACGGTACGGTACAGTACCGCACGTAGGATTCGGACTCGGCGTAGAACGCCTTCTTATGTGGATGCTGAACCTCGAGAACATCGTGGACACAATTCCCTTTCCCCGAACTCTGCGGAGAAGCTACCCCTAACCCAACCAACATATGCACCCTCATCATGTTGAACTCAAATTGCCGCAGGGACTGCAACTTACTTTTTAACCCCCTGCATTACAGGTTCTTTGAGTGCTGAAGTTGAAGACCAG